>CAXGZM010000044.1:0-11721 GCA_964014165.1 uncultured euryarchaeote
CATCTCTTTCACGGTCGTTCCTTCAAGGGAAACGCACACTTTTGGGTCAGCCATGACGCACCCATCTGACCCCTCTTCTTAACGGTCACGCTGGACTCAGCCTCGCTTTTTCAGGCAAATTTCGTCCCGGATGGCGACGGACGAGGGTTGGGTGAAGAGGTCTCTGTCAAGAACCATCATCGGCGGCGAAAAATGGGGCGCAAGTCATCGTTTATCTGTGAGAAAAAGGGGTATGTTTATACCCCGTGGCGAGCAGTGTATTTCGTAGGAGGAAAGCGGCGTTCTTGATGTCCAAAAATCGCCCGCAGCCCCCCGATTTTAACACATTTTGAGGTGATGAAATGAGCGATAATTACGACGCTGGAAGCATCCAAGTTCTCGAGGGGCTTGAGGCGGTCCGAAAACGACCCGGTATGTACCTTGGTGACCCTCACGACGGGTCGGCTTTGCACCATTGCATTTGGGAGGTCGTGGACAACTCCGTCGACGAGCACCTTGCAGGGTTCAACGACACCGTCGAAGTCGTCCTTCATCCCGACCACTCCCTCTCGGTACGGGATTACGGCCGTGGGATTCCCGTCGATCAGCACGAGGAATTCGGTGTTTCAGCGGCCGAGGTCATCATGACCAAGCTCCACGCCGGTGGGAAATTTGACAACAGTTCCTACAAGGTGAGCGGCGGCTTGCACGGAGTCGGCGTGTCGGCGGTGAACGCCGTGTCGGAATGGATGGACGTCGTTATCCATCGCGACGGGACCGTCTACAAGCAACGATTTGAAGCGGGCGTCCGAGTCACCGATCTCGAAACCGTTGGAACGTGCAACGACACGGGGACCACCATCACCTTCAAACCCGATACATCGATCTTCACCAACATCGTTGAGTTCGACTTCGATCAAATCGACAGCCGTTTGAAAGAGACATCGTTCCTGAACGCCGGTTTGCGAATTGTCATCACCGACGAGCGCAGCGAAGAAGCCCACACGGTGGAACACCACTATGCCGGGGGCATTTCCGAATTTGTCAAGCAGATCAACGCACGCCGCGAAACCTTGCATCCCGAACCCATTCTCATCGCCGGTGAGAAGGAGATTGAGAAAGGACCGGTGTCGATTGAATTGGCGCTCCAGTGGTCCGATGCCTTCAGCGAAAGCATCTACTGCTACACGAACATCATTCGAAACAAGGACGGTGGAACCCACATGTCCGGCCTTCGGACGGCGTTGACGAGCAGCATCAACGGCTACGCCAAGAAGAAAAAACTGCTCAAGAACGACGGGTTGTCCGGTGATGACGTCAGAGAAGGGCTGGCCGCTATCGTCAGCGTCAAGCATCCAGACCCTTCGTTCTCGTCGCAAACAAAGGACAAACTCGTCAGCAGCGAAGTCTCCGGCATTGTTCAAACCGTGGTGTACGAGAAACTGAACGAATTCTTTGAAGAAAATCCCGCTGTTGGAAAACTCATCGTTGACAAGGCCGTCTTGGCCTCCAAAGCGAGAGAGGCGGCCCGAAAGGCGCGCGACCTCACGCGGCGAAAAGGGGTCTTGGAAGGCGGCGGTTTGCCCGGCAAACTTGCCGACTGCCAGTCCAGAAAACCCGAGGAATGCGAGATTTACCTGGTTGAGGGCGACTCCGCAGGCGGTTCCGCCAAGACCGGGCGCGACCGGCGCATCCAAGCCATCTTGCCGCTGCGAGGAAAGATTCTGAACGTTGAGCGGCAGATGCACAACGTGGCAAAAGTGTTCCAGAATCAAGAAATTCAGACCATGATACGTGCGTTCGGCGCCGGTGTTGGGAACAACGTGGGAGACGAGGGTGCCTTTGACACAACAAAACTGCGCTACAACAAACTGATCATCATGACCGACGCCGACGTCGACGGCGCCCACATTCGCACGTTGATGTTGACCTTCCTTTGGCGCTTCATGCGCCCCGCCATCGAAGGTGGCCACGTCTACATTGCCCAGCCTCCACTCTACCAGTTGAGCAAGGGGAAAATCAACCGCTACGCCTTCAGCGACGAGGAGCGCGACGCCCTCATTGACGAATTGCGAGGCGACAACCCGAACACCAAAATCGGCGTACAGCGCTACAAGGGTCTGGGTGAGATGAACCCCGACCAGCTGTGGGAGACGACGATGAATCCAGAAACGAGAACCATGCTCAAGGTGACGGTCAAAGAGGCCGAGGAAACCGACCGCATGTTCGAGACGCTCATGGGCGAGGACGTGCCCGAGCGCAGGGCGTTCATTGAACGACACGCCAAGGAGGTGACCAACCTTGACATCTGAAGAGAACAACGACACCCCCGACGACGGCGAAGCAGTGCCCGGCGAGATCATCCTCAACCACTCGTTGAACACCGAGATGAAAAATTCCTACATCAACTACGCCATGTCCGTGATCATCGGTCGAGCGCTTCCGGATGCACGAGACGGACTCAAGCCCGTTCATCGGCGCGTCCTTTACGGGATGTTTGAAGGCGGTCACACCGCCGATAAAAAATTCAGCAAGTCGGCCAGGTCCGTCGGTGAAGTGATGGGGAAATACCACCCTCACGGCGATCAGTCGATTTACGACACCATGGTGAGAATGGCACAGGAATTTTCGCTTCGCTATCCGCTCGTGGACGGGCAAGGAAACTTCGGCTCCATCGACGGCGACCCGCCCGCTGCCATGCGATACACCGAAAGTCGCCTTGATCGGATCGCCAAGCACATGCTGGATGACATCAACAAAAACACCGTTGACTTCCAACCCAATTTTGACGACTCAGAGAATGAACCCTCGGTTCTGCCCGCTCGACTGCCCAATTTGCTCCTCAACGGAAGCGACGGTATTGCGGTCGGTATGGCCACACGAATCCCACCCCACAACCTTACAGAAGTGGCCGGGGCAGTGAACCTTCACGTCGACACCATTCTCGAAAGCGGCACCGATGAAAAGCCATCCATCTCTATAGAAGAGTACATGCAACACGTCAAAGGCCCTGACTTTCCCACCGGGGCGTCCATTCACGGGATTGACGGCATCGCCGACATGTACGCCACAGGAAAAGGCCGCTTCCACGTTCGCGCCAAGTGCGAGGTGTTCGACGACGACAAAGGCAAGCGCATCGTGGTTCACGAAATTCCCTACCAGGTCAAGAAAGCCGACATGCTCGTCCAGATTGCAGATTTGGTGAACAAGGAAGTTGTCATCGGTATCCGTGACATACGCGACGAGTCCTCCAAAGAGGGCATCCGTGTTGTGATTGAAGTCAAAAACAACGCCGACCCACACGCCGTGCTGAATCAGTTGTTCAAGTCCAGCCGTCTGCAGGAGTCGTATTCTGCCAACATGATGGGTATCCTTGACGGCCGACCCGTGCTGCTGAACCTGTCCACGATGATTCACACGTACGTCTCCCATCGCGAAGCCGTGGTTGAACGCCGTGCTGCTTTTGACCTTGACAAGGCCAAGGCCCGTGCACACATCCTCGAAGGCTTGGTCAAAGCACAGGACCGCATTGACGATGTGGTGGCTGTCGGCAAAGCAAGTTCAAGCCGTGAACAATTTGAGAGTGTTCTTCGCGGGGATGAAACCATGGCGGGCATCGACCCGTTCGATTTCAGCGAGGCACAGGCCAAGGCCATTGCAGAACGCCGCTTGTACCAGCTCAGCCGTCTTGACGTCACCAAGGTCCAAGACGAACATGAGGAACTCAAGTTGGTGATTGCCGATCTTGAAGACGTCCTCTCGTCGAGGCCTCGTCGGCTGACGATTCTCAAGGATGAACTTGCAGAACTTGTGGACCGACACGGCGATGAGCGACGCTCGTTCATCGACCCGATGCCGCTGTCCATGGACCGTGAGGATCTCATCGAAGAGCGAGCCATCGTGATCACGCTGAGCGAAGACAACTACATTCGTCACACGCCGGTTGAAACTTTCCGTACCCAAAATCGCGGTGGACGTGGGCTGAAGGGCGTCACCACCAAGACAGAGGACACTCCACAATTGATCACGGCGTGTTTCAGCAAAGACCGCCTGCTCATCTTCACCGACCAGGGTCGCGTGTACGGCATGAAGGCGTGGGAAACACCGCTGGGGAGCCGTCAATCCCGTGGCAGCCACATCCGCAACCTGCTCGAGAGCCTCCGTGAGGACGAAAACATCGTGAGCATCCTGCCCGTTTCAAGGGAACTGCTTGAGGAGCCGGACGACCACTACCTGTTGTTCGCCACCCGATTGGGACTCATCAAGAAGACGGCGCTCTCGGAGTACGTGCGAATCAATCGAAACGGGAAATACGCCCTGCGATTCAAAATCGAGGGCGACTCCTTGGTCAACGTGCGCTCCGCCACCAACGAACACGACATCGTGATGATTTCCACCACCGGTTATGCCTCGAGATTTAATTGCGGGGACATCCGCGCCTCGGGGCGAGTTTCCGGCGGCGTCTACGGGATCAAGGTCGGCGACCGCAAAGGTTCGGGCGGCGGCGTTGTGGCCGGCATGGTCGCCATGCTCAGTGCGGATGAGTACATCCTCACCATCTCCAAGTACGGCATGGCCAAACGAAGTAGACTGGGGACGGCCGAGAAGATTCATGACACGGACGCTGCGGGCCAGCCGAAATTTGAGGACGACGGCTCACCGAAGATGGCCACCGATGGCTATCGGAGAACAAAACCCGGTGCGAAAGGCGTGCGAACGATGAAGCTTGACGAAGAGCATCAGGATTCCATTATCAGCGTGCGAACCATCCCCGATATCGACGATCATCTCTTCCTGTTGACCAAATCAGGCATGATGATTCGGATTCGTGTCTCTCAAACCAAGGAAACGAGCGGTAAGTCAACGCGCGGCACGCGGGTCATGGAACTGCGGAACAAGCAGAAGGGCGGATTCACCGATGAAATCATCTTCTCGTCCCGTGTTTCAGCCTCTCTCCTTGACATCGACGAAGAGGGCGAGGAGCTCTCCGACGCCGAAGAAGAAGAGTGATGCGAACGCCGTGGTTGGCGACTTTGATGGGCAAACCATCGGAGCGACGCATTGAAACGGGATGCCGATGTCTCCAGACCGCAAGGGGCATTCCCTTTTGCGGTGAGATTGATGGACGAGCGTTCTTTGATTTACGACTGGAACACGGTTGAGTACGACTTCAAGCGTGATGCTGCCAACCACCCGCACGGTGTGTGGTTTGACGATGAAACCCTGCGCGACGGGCTGCAGAGTCCCAGCGCACGTAACCCCACCATCGAGCAGAAAATCGAACTTCTCGGCTACATGGAACAGCTTGGTCTCCAAAAGGTGGACCTTGGACTGCCGGGTGCTGGCCCCTTCCACCGCAGCCACATCGATGCGATGCTGACCCACATTCGAGAGAACGACTTTGCCATCCGGCCCGGCGCGGCTGTTCGTACGTTGATGGGCGACATTGAACCGCTGGTTGAGATGCAGGCCAAGCACGAAATGGAAATCCAGGCCTCCGCCTTCCTCGGCACCAGCCCCATCCGCCAGTACACCGAAGGCTGGACCATGGAGAAGCTCATGACCACGATGGAAAAGGCGGTCTCTTATGCCGTCGAGAACGACGTCCCGGTGATGTTTGTCACCGAAGACACGACCCGTTCCAATCCCGAGGATGTCAAGATGATCTATCAGCGAGCCATGGAGCTCGGCGTCCGCCGGCTCTGTGTTTGCGACACCTGCGGGCACGTCACCCCCAACGGCGTCAAGAAGCTCCTCGCCTTTATCGACGAGGAAGTCATCAAGGACGCAGGCTATCAGCGCCGCCAAATCGAGGTGAACTGGCACGGCCATCAGGACCGTGGGCTCGGCGTTGCGAACAACATCGCCGCCGTGGAAGCCGGTGCTGACGTGATTCACGGTACGGCGCTTGGCGTCGGTGAGCGAGCGGCAACGCTCCGCTCGACCAGACCCTGGTCAACCTGAAACTGATGGGCGTGATTGACAACGATCTGACCATGCTGGACACGTACATGCAAAAGGCGAACGAATACGTCGAAGTTCCCCTCCCCCGAAACTATCCCGTCTTCGGCGAGGATGCGTTCGAAACCGGGACCGGTGTCCACGCCTCGGCCGTCATCAAAGCCATGCGGAAAGGTGACAACTGGCTCGCTGACCGCGTTTATTCCGGTGTCCCAGCCGGTGATTTTGGCTTGAAGCAAGTCATCCGAATCGGTCACATGTCCGGTCGTTCCAACATCATCTGGTGGCTGGAACAAGAAGGAATTGAACCCCAAGATGACTTGGTGGCCCATCTGTTCGAAGTGGCCAAGAGCCAAAAGCGAAACATGCTCGATGAGGAGATTCACGCTGCAGTCGCTGCTTTCAGCGCTTCATGATCAGGCTTCTTCTTCGAAGTCTTTCTCTTCGCCTGTTGGCTTGGAGCCGATCCACTCCGAGTCGACTTCCCCACCGCTCCATTCACCGTCGAGGGAAATCTCACTGATCTCGTGTTCTTCTCTCCACACCGGGTCCTCGAGGCTCCCGTTGACGATGAACTGACCGTTCTCGTCAATTTGCTCCTCAAGCAGTGCGAAGTGTTTCGAGATCGGTAGAAAATGACCGACAGGCATGCCCGCAGCCGTGAACGGGTTGGTCGCAGCCCCGATGATGAGCCCGTCCTCTGGTGCAACGATGTCCACCGACATGCCCGGCGTAGCGGGGTCGGAAATGGTCGCCACCACTTCGCCTTCTCGCATGATGCTCCCCGCCTGGACAAACATGTCGAGCAAACCACCCTCGGCGGCTCGAAGCCACGTTGAGCCGCTGGCCATGATTCTGAACTTTGGTCGTTGGGGGTTGCCGGGTACCATGCGCATGGAACGAAGGGCGTTCATCACGCCATGGACGGCCACTTTGACCGAAAGGTCGCCCAGCGAATCGGCTCCACCGCCCTCGTACGTGACCACGGGGATGTCGGCAGCGTTGCCTGTTCTGCGCAAGGTTCCTTTGGATGGAATGGAGTCAAGGATGATTTCAATGCCGAATGATTTGGCGAGTAAGTATGAACTTGTATGCGTGAGGTCACATCGGACTTGTGGCATGTTGCGCCGCCCCTTGGCAGCACTGTGGAGGTCGATGATGGCGTCGCTGTCCTCGACAAGGTGGGTCCAAACCTGATGAGCGACGCGTCGGGTGGTTGAGCCACCCGGGTCTCCAGGGAACTGCCGGTTGAGGTCTCTGCCGTCGGGGAAATACCTCGATTTCATCCGATAGCCAGGGAGGTTGACCACGGGCACGATACGAAGGGTGCCTGCGAGGCTTTTGGGGTCCAGCGGTTTTCCTTCGTCCGTGAACGCGTTGCTGAGCAGGTGCGTACAGGCGGACGGCCCGGTCAATTCGTCGCCATGAATGCCGCCGATGACGGTGATGCAGGGCCCCGGCCTTGAACCGTGAATGATGGTGACGGGAATCGGCCAAGCGTCACCCAAACTCACGTTCAACAAAGGGAGGTGCACGGTGCGAAGGGTCCCCGGCTGGATTCGCTTTCGATTGAAACGAATGTCGCCCCAATCGGAGTTCCGGTCCCACTCCGGGCGGTCTTCCGTCTTGTGCTCTTTCATCGCTTCATCGATGGCCATGCGGCGCCGTTTGGGGAGCTCGTGGGCGACGCGCACCTTGCGGACGGTTTTCTTCTTCCGCGTGCCCATGGTTCACCCACGGCCCTGCCCGTCATCAACGCTCCGTTTTTCCCTGTGGGAAGAACCATGAATCGTGTCGCCGGTTGTCGGCCCATGAGCGACATCGGTGTGCAACGGACCTATGCGCCAAATTCGATCTGTTTTGGATGCGGGCCGGCCAACGAACACGGCCTGAAAATTGACTCGTTTCGTACCGACGACGGTCTCGTGATGGAGTTTGTCCCCTCCGACCACCACCAAGCCTTCCCCGGAATGATCAACGGTGGCATCATCGGTACGCTGCTTGACTGCCACGGAAATTGGGCTGCTGCGATTGCTCTGATGGATGCGCAGGGTCTTGAGGAGCCACCGTGCACGGTCACGGCGTCCTACGACGTGCAACTTCGGCGTCCGACGCCTCACGGTGCAACGTTGACGGTGAATGCAAAACCTACAGAGGTGCTTGAGGACAGGGTTCGAGTGTCACTGACACTGGAAGCTGAAGGCAAGGTATGTGCCACGGGCAGTGGGCTCTTTGTCGCCGTTAAGGAAGGGCATCCTGCCTACCATCGCTGGTCCTGAGGCCGTGTCATGCCTCGAGCATCGGCAGCGCAATCGCAACAACTTGAGGGCCTGAGGGCTGATGTGTTGGCGGAAATGTTGTCCATCGGGATGATCGGCGAGCAGGAACATCAGCGGCTGCTCTCGGTCAATCTCGGTGTCCTGCGATCAAACGCAACACAGCGGCACGGAGTAACCCGCTGGCGAGCCGACGGTCGAGGAAACTTGAAGGTTGAAGTGGTTGACCTTAACCCGCACTTGCTCAACGAGCAATGGCTTGATTATGCAGCCTTCGTGTTGTTCCACGAATACCTCCATGTGCTGGGGTACAGAATCCATGATCGCACGTTTCGATCGCTGGAGGCTCGCTGGCCGAACGCAACAGCATCGGGCCGTGGAAAAGCGTTCACGCACGCCAGGAGGCTGGCCAGGGCATCTTGGCATTGGGTATGCCCGACCTGTGAGGAGCGCTACCCTCGACAGCGGAAAGGACGTGGCCGCTTCATGTGCAGGCATTGCAAAACAGTGCTGGTGGATGTGCCCAGCCGGGACATTGAATGATATACTGCGACCGATTCCTCAATTCGATGAAGCGGCCCTTGAACCGTCCTTTGCGGTGTGCGGTGTTGGTGGCTTGTTTCGTGGCACTGCTGGCGCACCCGTTCGTTTCGTCCGCCTCGGCAGGCTTGACCCAAGAGGAAGGGGACTTGTTTCTGTCCTGCCTGGCCGATAACGACTGCGTTCTTTCCCCGACCCCCGTCGGTGAAGAGCAGGTCTCTGGCCAGACCTTCGCCAACATCGTCCAACCGGAAACCGTATTCTTTGAATTCATCATGAGCCCTCCTCAACGGCACATTGCGCTGCTGCCCGAGGTTCTGGATGAGCTTGAAATCGATTTCAAGCACCAAACCGAGGCGGGAAGTTTGTTCAGGCCTGCCATGGATATCCGACTTGTGCTTGGTGAGAACGTGAACGATTGGTCGTTTGAGGCAAGCACCCTCCCGGAGGTTGCGGCCGCGACGTACCGGTTGGAGGATGAACCGCTTGACACCTCAGCTGGAAGGGTGCTCTGGGAGGACGAAAGCGTGCGTCTCCTGATGACGGTGACGCTGGACCGACCCGGAACATGGTCGTTGAACATGCGCGGTGTTTCGTTCCTGCGATTGAGCGTCCCCTGGTCCATGGATGCAGAACAGGTGAACCTCGATGAGCCATCGTCCCGAACGCAACCGGTTTCAACGGCGTTCGAGGACATTCATCGCGGTGCGCTCGTCGGTGCAGACCATGATTGCTGGGCGTTTGAGGTTGAGACACACGAAGTGCTTCGCTTGCTGGTCGAGTGGGAACTCGTTCCCATCGAGATCGAGCAACCGCACCCTGTTCCGGACCTGATCACGGCCGCGGGACGTTTGTCGCCGACGCCCGAGGTGGTTGTGGACGATGATGGCGAATCCCTGCGAATCACGTACCGTTGGCGTGCTTTGCCGACCGGCGACTACACCCTGTGCATGCACGGTTCGCCCGACAAAATCCAACCGTACGTGTGGACGGGTGCATTTGGCTACGAAGGTGCCGGCCCCACGGATCCGGACGGTTTCACCACGGCGAGCTATTACCCTCAGGGGGCTGCGCTCGTTGGAAACGTCGATGATCCCCTGAAGCTCAGCGACCAAGGCGTTGGTTTGTTGCTCGTGTCGTTGATGCTGCTCGGCGTGTTTATGCTGGTCGCCCTTCGCCCGACAACGGCTTACAGTGTACGATTCGGGCTGTTTGTTCCGGGCGTTATGTTGTTGGTACTGGGGGGCATCCTCAACCCGAGCGTTGCCATTTACAACGAGGTTCAACATCCCGAGGAGATCACCGTTGAGCAGTTGATTGACATGCGTCTTCAACAACTTTGGGACGTGTCTGCTGAGGGCGTACCCGAGCAGACCTTGGCAACGCACACAGGTGCGACCTGGGGGATGCTGGAGGGCGAACGGCTTCAGCTCAAACTTGACATTGAAGAGGCCATCCCAACCGATGACGGACGCTGGCAACTCTTGGTTCCGGAGTTGGCCTCTCTACGGTTGGACCAAGCCATCTTTGGACAGGTGGCTGAAGGTCAGACGCAGCAAAGCCAAGAAGGGATGCTGGAAGCACAAACCGTTCGCTTTATTCTTCTCGCAGGTCGGTCGTTGTTGCTCGATTTGCTGATGCTCGAAGCCATGTTGGTGGTTGACGAAGCCCCCTCGTCCTCGGTGTTTCACATCGATGCGGAGATGGTGGCTGCGCCGGCTACGGGTTCCTTTTCAGCGCCGGCATGGGCAACCCGACCGGTCACCGTTGAGCCGGCAGATTGGGCGCGTCTCCAACGGGCGCTGTTCCCGGAACGCATCACCATCTCGCTCTGCGATTGTGATTTGGATTTGCTCGATGTCAACTTCATTCCGTCAACCAGTTTTGCCACCAGGGACCTCCCTCCAGCATGGGACGTGCAGAACGCGAACGGGTTGGTCCCTTACGGCGGCGGTGTGATGCTGGCTGGTTTGAGCCTCGGGTTGCTCGCGACTTGGGTGGAAGTGCAGCGGAAATCGAAAGCGGCGGCACTGGCGGCGTCCTTTGGTTCCGAGGGCCATCAGTGGACCTGATCAATTGTCATCGGATTTTCCGAGCTCATCGCTGACCGCCTTGGCAGTGTCTTCCTCGGTCATGTTGGCAGCTTTCGCTGCGGTTTCAATCGATTTGGCTTCGTCGTCCGTGATCTCTCCGTCGGCGGCAGCCGATTTGATGGCGGCCTTGACGTTCAGGTCGGCTGCTTCTTCGTCGCTGATGCCGAGGGCTTCCTGGAAGGATTTGAGTTCCTTCATTTCGGCTTCGGTGATGACACCGTCCTCCCAGGCAGACTCGTAGGCGTGGACGAGGAATTCCTTGTATGCCTCTTGGTTCAGGAGGACGTCTCGAATCAGTCCGGTATCAACGCCCTGATCGTTGTTGACCATGTCGAGGAGTGCGATGGAACGACGGACTTCCTTCACGGCCATGTCCTTGAGGCCGTGCCCAGCCCAAACAGCGCCTGCAGCTACCACCGCAGCAGCGAACCAGCGCATGATGTCCGGGTCCACGAGGTTGCCGGGTTCGACCAGGTGGAAGATACCCAACACGGCCATGGCGGCACCGCACATGACCTCAACCCAGTCGTTGAGGTCAGGTTCGTCATCAAACACCGAGAGTCGCTCTTCGACCATGGCATCTCGCTCGTCGCTCATGGCTTGACCACGCACAGGTGGGACTTCTAAGTGTCGGCATCGCATGGAGGGCGTTGTCCTTTTGAACCGCTGCCCGATATGATGCGATATGGAGGTGGCAGAACGAGCGGTTTCATCGCTGGATTTGCCCGCCCGATTCAACGATTTCCTGATCAATGACTGGGGGATTGAGCAACTTCATCCTCCTCAGGCAGAGGCGATTCCTTCGATCCTCAAGGGCGACAACACCTTGGTGGCCATTCCCACGGCTTCTGGAAAGTCACTTCTTGCCTACA
>CAXGZM010000045.1:0-11637 GCA_964014165.1 uncultured euryarchaeote
CCGTAGCGCAGACCGATGTCAAGACGCCGGCGGGCCCTGAACCTTGAGAGGAGCTCAATACCGTCCAGCATGCGCTGTTGCGATTTGGCTCCAAAGCCCTTCATGGGAGCGATTTGGTTGTTGAGGGCCGCTTCTTTGAGGCTGGCAACCGAGTCGACGCCGAGTTCGTCCGCCATGAGTTTGATTCGCTTCGGCCCCAACCCCGGGATGCCCAGCATTTCGATAAGGCCGGGGGGCGTGCTGGTGTGAAGGTTCACCCAGTCGTCGGGCCAGCGGCCTTCCGAAATGGCTTGTGTCAGTGCGCTTCCGAGGCCCTTACCAATGCCCTTCATGTTGAAGATCTCGCCGCTGGCCACGAGCTCTCCGAGGTCTTCGGTCAAACTTCCCAGCATGCGGCTGGCGTTTTGATACGAGCGAACTCGGAACACGTTGGCACCTTGCAGTTCGAGGAGGACCGCCACCTGATGGAGCACGTTGGCCACCTGGTTACGGGAGAAAAACGGTGGCCCGTTGGGGCGCGGTTTGGGAAGTGCAAAACTGCCGCCTGCCATGAGGAGAAGAGGGGTGGGACCCTACACAAAGGTTCGCTCGGGCCCCCATGTTCAAGAATGCGGGAGGGTTGGATGGGCCATGGTCGATGCGGTGGCGGTGGAATTGTTGGCTGAAGTGCTGTGCGCTTCTTCGGCCATCCTGTTCACCTTCATCGCCACGTTTTCTCGGTCGCCCAAAGCCGAAGCGGTGGTTCAGAACATCATTTTCTTCCTCCTCATCGCTGCTGCGATTGTCCTTTGGGTTCTACCGAGCATGGGCGGAGAGTTGTGGGGCTCGGACTACATCCCTCGTCCGCTTGCACTGTTTTGCGTCATTCTCGCCGTCTCCGCCAGAATGAACATCAAGGGCGAGAACGTCTCGTTCGGTGCCAACCCCCACAGCATCGGTCGGATGCAAGAAGAGGAGTGAACCCCTCCGAGGCCATCACGTCAGAAGCTCGGTTTCCACCCCTGCTGACGGAGCAAATTCTATGCGTGGTCAGTCGGACCAACGAGCATGGGCGATGTGGGACCGATTGTTCCCTATTACATTCGAACCATCCGCTCCATTGACCTGTCGACGGGAAACGTCCTTGGCATGAATTACATCTACGGCTTCCTTTCCATCATCACGTTCGTTTTTCTCATCGCCCTTGCGTTGCTTATCATCCGGGCCCGACCGAAGAACCCGGAAAATCGATTCATGTTCGTTTTGCTACTCGCTGAGGCGTATCGGGTGATGGCCAACTGGTACAACAGTTATCCGTTCGACGGATCGGAGGCCTTCCTCGGTTTCATTTCGAGCTATCGAGTTGGTTGGTACTTCTGTTCAATCATGTGCATCATGATGTACATCTCAACCGTCTCGTTCTACCCTCCAAAAAAACTGGAATTCATGGCGAAGCCCGTCATCAAAAACAACCTATGGTGGTTCCTCCCGGTCGTCGCTGGCGTCATTATCACGGCGCTCGTGTCGGTCAACGGCGTGGTTGGAACGGTGGGTGGCGTTCACTACGTTGAGTGTCCTGCCGGTTCCGAAGGGCAGGACGCGAACATTCTGAGCTACAAAGAATCCGAACCGATCACGGGAACATGCGGTGGTGCAGACGACACCGATTACGTCCCGAATTCCTTTTTCATTCCCGCAAGTTCCAGCATCGGCAAACTCCTGCTGGTCACGCCCGTGTTTTCAGCGACCATCGCCATGTTGTTCATGCGGGCGGGCTGGAAGCGGTTCAAGGACGACCCCGACCGTCAAAACGAGGCGATGGAAGCGCGTTCTCTGTTCCTCGGTTTTGCAGGCAAGGCCTTCATCAAGGGAACGATGGTCTTCTGCATCGTCGCCATGGTGATACGATTTGGAGATTTCAACCTCGCCGATGTGACCTCGATCATCAACACGGAAGGCGAGGGCGTCGTCTTCCTCTACCTCCTCCTGTTCTACGGATTTTTGTACAGCATTTTACTCACCGGTGTGCTGGAGGGTTTCATGTTCACCTATGCTATTCTCAAGAACGAAATTCTGGGCATTGATGAGCAATTGCGGCGAACCTTCAGTGCCGCGCTTTTTGCGACGGGAGGTGGCATTGCGCTCCTGGTGACCTCCGAGGTGATCGAAGGCTTTGTTCCGGGCGGAGGTTTGGCGGCGGGTCTCATCGTTGGTGCGCCGCTGGTGGTTCTTCGCAAGCCGATCTTCAACGCCATCCAGAACTTTTCCTCCGTCTTGATGCCCGAGGCCTTTACCCCCTCGGAAAAAAGCTACCTTGAAGCCTACGAAATTGCCATGGAAGACCGCATCATCACGGCTGAGGAGCGAAAGTTCCTGCACCTGCAAGCGAAGACCCTGGGTTTGGACGAATCGCAGGTTGCCGATTTGGAAGCTTGGTACGACAAGCAACTGGTCGACGAAGAGGAATGATCAGACGATTTCGCCCTGAGGTTCGCCTGAATCGCCGTTGCTTCCAGCGGATTCTTCGGCCTCCTTTGCCATTTTTTGGTCGATGAAGGTGCGCATGTATTCGGGAAGTTCGCCGTTGACGAAGATGACGTCGTTGATTCGATCGAGCTTCTTGAGCGAGTAATAAATCTGCATCGCCGTCATGGGGGTGGAGGAACAACCGTTGCAACCACCGTCCAACGACAGCATGATGTTGCCGTCGGTCGTGTCGATCACGTTGACCACGCCGTCGTGTTCGTCCAGAATTTCTTGAACAGGACCAATTTCCGCAAGGACCTCCTCTGCGGTCAGGCTCATGGTGCTCCCTGTGCTTCATCCTCTTTGAACGATTGCCCCTTCGCCACTCGTTGCGGTCCGGTGGCGTTTAATTTGCCCGTATGAAACCCTGTGGGGCTGTCAATTTCGGTGGGAACTGCTTATGAAGGGTTCCCAAGTGGCCGGAGCAACAGGTGATATTGATGATGGAAAACATTGCCATGATTTCAGCAGGCGCAGCCGCCCTTGGTTTGGTGATTGCGTTCGTGCTCTACCAGCAAGTGAACAAAGTGAAGATCGACAACGAGGTTGTCGCCGACATCACGGACGAAATCCAAAAGGGCGCCATGGCGTTCCTCTTCGCAGAATACCGCGTGCTTGCCATCTTCTGTGTGGCCGTTGGTGGATTGCTCTTCGTGATCAACGACGTCAACACGGCCATCGCCTTCTTCCTCGGTGCCATTGCGTCGGTTCTTGCCGGTTTCTCCGGTATGCGTGCCGCTACCTCCGCCAACGGCCGAACGGCCATGGCTGCCAAGTCCGAGGGCCGAGCCGGTGCACTGGCTGTCTCGTACAACGGCGGCGCCGTCATGGGTCTGTCCGTTGGTGGTCTGGGCCTCCTTGGCATCTCCCTCGTCGCTCTCTGGCTTGACGCCGAAGGTGGCGCCGACCTTTCCGCAGCTGCAGGCTTCGGTATGGGTGCGTCCTCCATTGCGCTGTTCGCTCGTGTCGGTGGCGGCATTTACACCAAAGCCGCCGACGTCGGTGCTGACCTCGTCGGTAAGGTTGAGGCTGGCATTCCAGAAGACGACCCGCGCAACCCCGGTGTCATCGCTGACAACGTCGGTGACAACGTCGGCGACGTGGCCGGTATGGGTGCTGACATCTTCGAGTCCTTTGTCGGCTCCATCATCGCCGCCATGATCATCGCCAGCACGGCTGACGGTTGGGGTGTTGACTACGTCATGATGCCCATCCTTCTCGGCTTCATCGGGTACATCGCCTCCATCGTCGGTGTGTTCTCCATGGCCATCCTGAAGAACGGCGACGATCCCGCTGTTGCCCTCCGCAACACCACGTTCATCGGTGCTGGCCTGTTTTGGCTGGGCGGATACGGCGCCATCCAGGGCGGCCTCATCGACGTTGAGATGGGCATCATGCACTCCGTGGTGCTCGGGAGCATCGTCGGTATTCTCATCGGACTTGTCACCGAATACTACACGGGCATCGAGCCCGTGATGGGTGTGAAGACCAAGGCCATCCCCCACATTGGAGAGATGTCCAAAACCGGTCCAGCCACCAACGCCATCGCCGGTCTTTCCGTCGGCATGATGTCCACCTTCGTTCCCGTCGTGCTCATCGCTCTGGGTATTCTGGGCGCCAACCAGCTCGGCGGTGAGACCTACGGGCTGTACTGCATCGCCATGGCCGCCATGGGCATGCTCGCAACGGTTGGTGTTACCATGACGGTGGACGCCTACGGACCCGTGGCAGACAACGCCGGTGGTATCGCAGAGATGAGCGCCCTGGGCGATGACGTCCGTGCCATCACCGACGAACTTGATTCCATTGGCAACACCACCGCCGCCGTCGGCAAGGGTTTCGCCATTGGTTCAGCCGCACTGACGGCCCTCGCACTCTTCGCAGCCTACACCTCGGCCATTGGCGCCAACGGTGATACGCTTGACCTCGGTTTGACCAACCCCATGGTCGTCATCGGCCTCCTCATCGGTGGCGGTCTGCCCTTTGTTGTGGCGGCCATGACGATGACCTCCGTGGGCAAGGCTGCCGGCGACATGGTGGTTGAAATCCGCCGTCAGTTCAAGGAAATCCCCGGTCTCCTCGAAGGCAAGGAAGGTGTGAAGCCCGACTCGCAAACCTGTGTTGACATCTCCACCAAGGCTGCACTCCGTGAGATGGTCGGCCCCGGTGTTGTCGCTGTTGTCGCACCCGTGATCGTCGGCTACGGTTTGGGCTACGATGCCCTTGGCGGTCTGCTCGCTGGGTCCCTGGTGACCGGTGTGCTCATGGCCCTCTTCATGGCCAACGCCGGTGGCGCTTGGGACAACGCCAAGAAAGCCATCGAGCAGGACCACATTCCCGGCGCCAAGAAGGGCGACGAGGCTCACGATGCTGCCGTCATCGGCGACACCATCGGCGACCCGTTCAAGGACACCTCCGGTCCTTCGCTGAACATTCTGATCAAGCTCATGTCGATCGTTGCCGTCGTGCTCGCCGGCGCCGACGTGATGACGCAGAACGGTCTGCTCTGAGCAACACTTCGGTGAATCACTCAACCCTCGGTTGACGCATCACCGAGCGTTAGCCTTTCAAAGAGAGGGCGTGAGCCCCCATCATGCGAAGCATGGGGTTGATGGTGTGGCTCATGCTTTCGTTGAGCCTTGCCGGTTGTTTGGACGGGCCAACGGTTGCTTCCGATAACCGAGGCGACACCACCGAAGATGAACTTCGTCTTCCATCTTGGAGTGTCGGCGATCAGTGGCTTTACACGTTCATCACGCCCCAGTTCGGTGAAGACAGTGCGCGCCTCGTCGTGGCCGAGGTTGACAACGAATCCGGTCTGTACCGTCTGGGCATCTCCAGCGAGCGGGAAGCACAGCGTCATGCCGTCATCAATCACAACCCCTTCTTGGGTCGCATGACGATGGACGGACTTTCTGTTTACGAGCAGGGAGAACCCCAGCCCGTGTTCAACTTCCCGTGGAACGAGGGCGCAACCTGGACCTTTACGCTTCTCGGCCAAGAATGGACGGCCATGACGGCCTCCATCTACAACGGCGTGGTCGACGTCGTGGCCGATTCTTCGGAAGGCCACCGACTCACGTACGCCTTCAGCGGACGGGTTGGGTTCCTCGATTCCATGGTGTGGACCGACGGGGACGGCGTTGAACAGTTGCGCATGGAACTCACCCAGACCAAGACCGGCTACACGGGCGACGTGTACTTTTACCAGGCTCGTGATTTGTTGGACAGCACCTACGAAGAGAACGACAACGACATCTACGATTCGTTCTTCGACAACGGCCATCCCGACGGTGAAGATTGGGACGTGTTGGTGTGGTACCTCGACGTCAACATCGCACAGGGTGGCTCGGGCACGCTGTCGATGAAGGACCACCAAGGGGCTTCGCCGCTCACCCGCGCTTGGGGCTCAGGCGCCTCGGAAAAAGGCGCCATCGGCACCATCCCTTCGCTGACCGGTGATTATTCTCTGACCATCACGCTGCGTGGTCAATCCTCCGAACTTCATCTGAAGGTCGCCGGTGGCATCATCACGCAATGGACCCTTTGAGGTGTTGACGTGCCCACGCTCATCATGATGCACGGCATGACCGGTGACGCATCGATGATGCGGCCGTTTGCCGAGAAAATCCTCCCCGAGGGTTGGACGCTGTTGGTTCCTGAGGCGCGGTACAATCACCCCAACCGGGGCTACACGTGGTGGCGTTACGAAGACTTTGATGCGGACGTCACCCGTCGAATGTCGCTGTCTCGAAAAGAACTGATGGACGTGGACTCGAGTCTCTCCCAGCTCGAGAAACTGATTGCGGAAGAAGCGCCGATGGGGCCGCTGATCGTCGGCGGTTTTTCTCAGGGCGGTGCCATGGCACAAGAACTGCTTCAACTCCCGATTGCCGACCGCATCCAAGGGGTGGTGTGCATGGCGACTCGCCTGGTTCGTCCCATGGAATTGCGTCTGCGGTTGAGCGAACTTGAATCCAAGCGCCTTTTTTGGATGCACGGTGAAAAGGACGTGAGGGTTCCCATTGAGGACGGATGGGCCATTGCTCACCTGTTCGAGTCTGCGGGCTGGGCTGTGGAACTGATTGAACATCCCAAGGGGCACATGATCCCCATCGAGCATCACCAAGCGTTGAAGGAGTGGCTCACGACGTTTTCCTGAGGTAGCGGTTGGTTTCATCAAACCCACCGATGAACATCGGCTGCTCGCCTCGGAGGTCAAACACCACCGGGACGGTACGATGTCCAGTGGCTTGAACCACGGCACTTCGCAAGCCATCGTGCTCGTCAAAATTGTACTCGGTAAACGTGAGGTCGTTCCGGTTGAGCAGGTTCTTCAGGGCGCGGCAATAGCCGCAGAAATTTCCGGTGTAAATCAAAAAATCCGTCCCACAGGCCGCTGCATGCTCGAGGACCACGGCTTCAGACACAATTCCTCCCCGCAAACCGACCGATATAACGCCTTGTCCCCGGTGCCTTCCACCGGTTATGAGGTTGGATAACTTCAATTATCGGCCACGAGGAAAGGCGGTCATGCCCACGATGGCGTGCATCGATTGCGATGAGTTCGTCGCTGAGGCAGACTCGTGGCAAGCCATGCTGGTGGAGATGATGAAGCACTACTTCCAGGCGCATCACGACATCATCGCTGGGCATCGTGATCATCCCAAAGGTGCGTGGATGGAGCGGTTCATGGCCGCTTATCGCGAGGCAGAGGCAGCCGACGAACCATCCGGCCCTGTGGGGCAGAGGATGGCGTGATACTGCCAATGATAAACTGGGAGCCACCGTGAGCGTTGCATGGCGAACCTTGTGTTCATTCACGCCTCGGACGGGAGCAACGCTGCTCTCGCCCTTGAAGTGGAAGGATACGCTACCGACATGGGTCATACGGTCGAGCATGTTTCGCTGAACGCTTTCGATTTCCCTGTCTACACCGTGGCCCGAGAGAAGGCAACGCCGGTGCTGGAGGGCCTGTCCGACCTCATCGATGTGCTTGATCGAGGTGATGCGTGGTTCGTCTTCGCTCCGGAATACAACGGCTCTTACCCACCTGTCCTCAACAACGCCATCGCTTGGCTAAGCCGAGAAGGCGATGATTTCCGGCGGCTCTTCCGAGACCGGACCGTTGCCCTCGGTACGCATTCCGGTGGCGGTGGTCAGCACGTCATCATGGCGATGCGGATGCAATTCTCCTTCCTCGGCTGCATCGTGTTGGGCCGCTCGCTGGTCACCAACAAAAACAAGGCAACAAACCCCGAAACCGTAAAGGCCATGCTCAACGCCATGACGCAGGAGTGAACACCATGAATCGCACCCTCAAATCCATCGTACCCACGCACACCGTTCTCGAAGGGGGCGGCTTCAAAGTTCGACGCCCCGCTGCTATGGGTCGCTTGATGAGCCCTTTCCTGCTGTTGGACGAAATGGGGCCCGTGAATTATGCACCCGGCGAGGCGGTTGGTGCACCGAACCACCCCCATCGTGGGTTTGAGACGGTCACCTACCTCCTGGATGGCGGCATGAAACATGCGGACTCAGCCGGGAACAGCGGCGACCTCAATCCCGGTGACGTGCAGTGGATGACGGCCGGTCGCGGCGTCATTCACTCCGAGCTTCCTCAAGATCACATGATGGAAAACGGCGGACGCATGCACGGTTTTCAAATCTGGGTCAACCTTCCTGCAAAAGACAAGATGATGGCGCCTCGGTATCAGGACATCCCTTCCGAGGACCTTCCCGAAATCACCTCTGAAAACGGGCAGGTTTGGGCGAAGGTCATCGCCGGTGAGGCCCTTGGCGTACGGGCCGTGATCGACACGGTCATCCCCATCACCTTCATCCACCTCAAGTTGGAACCGGGTGCCACCTACGTGCACGCCTGCGAGCACGACCACAACGTCATGCTCTACGCCTTCGGCGGGTCCATGGACGTCGCTGGCCGGTCGCTCCACGACGGCGGCCTCGGCCTCCTCTCCGAGGGGGACAGTGTTTCCATCACGGCAGAAGAGGACGGTGCTGAACTGCTTGTTCTTGGTGGCCCAGAAATCGGTGAGCCCATCGCCCGTTACGGGCCGTTCGTCATGAACACCCGACAAGAGATCTATCAGGCCATCGAGGATTACAACAACGGAACGTTGGCGTGAGCGCTGACGTGGTTGCCGGGGTCATCTCAAACGGCTTGGGCCTTGCGGACGACTTCGTCATAATCGGGTTCAACACCCGGATTCTCGGCCACCCACCGATACTGAACAACGCCGTCGCCGTCAACGATTACAACGGCCCGGTTCGCACTGACGTAACCGTCGAGGCCCCCAAGGCCGGTAAAGGATGCATCGTAAGCGGTCACAGCGGCTCGGTCCAGGTCGGATAGAAGTTCGAACTCAAGGTTGTATTTTCGCGAGAATTCAGCGTTGGCCCAAGGGGAGTCGACGCTGATGCCCAAGACAACGGCATCCGATGCATTCAGGGCGGCCATGTTGTCTTGAATGGCACACATCTCCTTGTCACAAACACCGGTAAAGGCACCGGGGTAGAAGGCGAGAATGACGGTTTTTCCAGCATATTCCGCAAGCGTCACTTCTCGCTTGTCGGTGGCTCTGAGGGTAAAGGCGGGGGCGGTGTCTCCAACGTTGACCATGATGTGAGGCCGGGCATCAAGCATCTATACTTTCTCGAGGTTTTCGCTGATGGTGCTTGGAGAAACGGCATGCCAGCAGTCTTCTTTTTTATTTATTAAAAGGGGACTAGGTGCGAATTATGCTCGCGCCGGGATTCGAACCCGGGTCGACGGGATGAAAACCCGTAATGATGGACCTGACTACACCACGCGAGCGGTGATTGCCCCACTGACGCCCTGTTCATAACCGTTCCCGTGGAAGGGATTCGGAGGCTCACTGGCCCGCAGCGGGCGCTTGTGGCCCCAGGTCGGACCACCATCGCCATGCAAGCCATGCACCGGAGAGGCCGACGATCATCACCGCAGCCAGGAGGATTTCGTTGTCAAGCACCCACATGATGGCATCCAGCGCTCGCTCGCCGTAAAGACCGATCAGCACCGCCTCAAGGCCGAAGCGCAGGCTTCGGCCAAGGAAGCCGGCAACGATGAACGGTTTCTTGGCCATGTGGCCCATGCCGGCCATCCACCCGAGGACCTTGTAGGGGATGGGCGAAACAGCGGCGATGAAAATGCCCAGCGTTCCGTAGGTTGCTGTGAGGTGTTCGAGTTTTGCCAGGTGCTTCTCCTGTCCGAACCGCTTCATGAGTGAGGTTCCCCATCGCTCACCGATGTAATACCCAACGAGGGAACCCAAAACAGAGGCAACGGTGACCACGAGCCAAAGCCACACCACCAAGGGAGTGTCCCCCATGGCGTTGACCAACATGGGGATGTAGAGAAGGTCCGGCGGTATCGGTTGGACAATGGCCTCGGTAAACGAGAGGACGAACAGGCTGGCAGGACCAAAGACCTCGAACGCCTCGAGGATGGTGTCCTTCCAACTCATGCCACGCCCTGTGCTCGCTCTTTCAAGAAGATAGGGGTGAGCGGTGCCTTCATGGTGTGCGTTGTGCTGTTCAACCCATGGAGCGGGTCTTGGACACGGCAGCCCTTCTCCACTGGCCACCGGACCGTCTTGCGGGTGGCGTGTGTGCAACTTCGCAACGTACCGAGCTTGAGCGTTTGAGCACGGCGCGAGCCATGCTCATTGAAACCGCCGACATTCAGTGGCGGGCGCCGGGGCCTCGTTCCCTCAGCGACGCCAAGTCTGCCGCCAGTGCGTCGGGAGACTTGGCCCGTCTTTCTGATGTTGACCTCGATGTGTTGGCACTGGCGTTGGCCCACCGGGCCGTGTTGGTCACGGATGACTATCGCCTCCAGAACACCTACCGTCATGCTGGAGGTGCGGTTGAACCGGTGGTCAACAGGGCCGCAAAACAGGTGTGGGTGTGGGAGCAGCGGTGCAAGGGTTGCGGTGCAACATCCTCCCTTGAGACCGATGTTGCTCGCTCGAAACAAGGCAGCACCGGTGAATGTCGAATCTGCGGTTCACCGCTGGAAATCAAGCGCCGCAGAGGTTGATTCACTCGCTCTCGTTGTTCAGGGCTTCAAGGGCAGCGACTTTCTTCTCCAATTCCTCGATGGGCATGCCAGCGGGATCAATGCCAACGGCCTTGGCTCGGTCCATGAGCACTTGGTCGGGCGTCCGTCCACCGGCTTCAAGGTCGGCAACGGTTCGAGCGGAATCGCCGATGGCCGTGGCTTCGTTGAGGCCCTTGTGGAATTCGCCTTTGGAACGGCCGAGCGCATTGGCCAGTTCAGGTAGGCGCTGTGCGCCGAACAGAACGAAGAACAACAGGAGCAGGATGCTCAATTCAAGGGGGCCCAATCCGCCAACCATGGTGCTTCCTCATCTTGCCCTGGCGCTCCCCGTTGTTGAAGCCTTTCCTCCCGAGGCATCCTCCGCGGAGGTTAACCACCGCTGACAGGGGGGAGGAGCGCGACTTCTCCACCTTTGCTGAGGACCGTGTCCATCGCACATCGCTCGCCGTTGAGCGCCACGGACAGACCAAACGCAATCCATTCTTCCAGGCCGAGGTCGAGAACGAGTTCTCGGACAGTGCACCCCTCGGGGACCGTTTGCTCATGGTGCCGCCCGCCGAGTTGTTCTCCAATCTGGCCAAAGGCGATGACGGAGACGGTGATGACGGAATCCTTGGCGTCCATGCAACGCCTACGGGCAGGGATTTATGAATGCAATTCCGCATCGTCCATCATGCCACCGGCCCTCGAAGCCAGCCAGCTATGGAAACTGTACCAAGCAGGCGAATCCACGGTTGAAGCCGTACGAGGGGTGGACGTCCGGATAGACTCGGGAGAAATGATTGCGGTCATGGGGCCCTCAGGGTGTGGAAAAACAACGCTCCTGAACATTCTTTCCGGCATCGACGAACCAACGTCCGGTACGGTTTCGGTCAACGGCCAACCACTTTACGGCATCTCGGACGACCAGCGAACCGACCTTCGAAGCCAGCATTTTGGTTTCATTTTCCAAAATTTCAATCTCTTGCCCGTGCTCTCGGCTGTCTCTCATACACATCTCCGAGCCCACGAGACACCATGTCATCTCGTAT
>CAXGZM010000046.1:0-11628 GCA_964014165.1 uncultured euryarchaeote
CCGGACGTGCTGCTGATGGACGGATTGCGCGTCAATCCAGCATGAGTCGCCCGTCGAGGGCCACGGCATTCTTTATGTCCTGTCGTCGTTGGTGAGATGTCCCATGGAGGTCAAGGGAGTGTCCAATCTTAACCAACCCGCACGAAAGCCCGCCGCCTGTTCTCCGCACAGGCCACGAACAACTGCGCCTGTCGGGGTGATTCGACGTGGCTGAAGAGAAATACGCTGACTACGTTCAGGCCGTACTCAAAGAGTGCCCGGACGCCGACGCAACGGAGGTAGCAGAGGCGTTTGCCAAGTACGAAGAGGAATTTTACATTCCTCCCCAGGACGCGATGCGATCCGTTCTTCGCCGCTTTCAAAGCGGCACTTCACCGGCACCGGCCTCCGGTGGCGGACAGCAAAACCGGACCACCAAGAAGGTCGCCGGACTCTCCGAATTAACCGGCACGGACCGAGACGTGGAAATTGAGGTGGCCATCGTTACGCACAACATCCGAGATCAGATGATTCGAGGCGAGGAGAAGCAGATTGCCTTCGGTATGCTCGAAGACAACCCTTGGGAGGAAAACGGGCAGCGTACCCGCTGGGACTACAAAGACTGGGGGCCGCACGCCAACCTCACAGCCGGCAGCATCATCCGCATCGAAGGGGCCAGCGTCAACGAGTACAACGGAAAGATGTCACTCAACATCAACCAGTCCACTCGAATCGTCGTGCTGAAGGAAGGCGTGGCCACACCCGTCTCCTCAAACGACCCGCTTGACATCAGCGACATCCCGAAAGAAGGGTACATCTGTGTGGTTGGAAGGGTGCTTGCCAGCCGTCCAGACCAAATTCATCGCAAAGACGGCTCGGGTTCCATTGACGTGGTTCGAGGTCGCCTTGCCGACGATACGGGGACCATCGGTTTCCTTTCCTGGGAGCCGTTTGAGCATGAAGTTGGTACCCTGTTGAAAATTGACGGGGCTCAAGTCCGAAGTTTCCGCGATACGCCGGAATTGAACTTTGGGCGAACCACACGAATCGAGGTGTTCCACGACGCCAACTTCGCCGATCTCGAGACCCTTGCCGCCAGCACGTTGACCACCGTGTCTGCGCTACGAGACGGTTCTCGCGACGTTGACGCCGTGGTCCAAATCACGGAAATCACCAAACGCACGTTCAACCGAGAAGGCGAAGAGAAATTCCTGTGGTCCGGCCAAATCGCTGATCCAACCGGCCGATGCCGCATCAGCATCTGGGACGCTCTTCCCTTCGATGAAGCCGATTTACCCGTCACGGTGGAAGTCAAAGGCGCCCGTGTCCGCGCCTGGCAGGGGATACCTGACATCACGGTGGACAACGCCGGTCAGTTGACCGTGCTGGAGAGTCCGCCGTGGGATGACGCCATGGATTTGACGAACCATGCGGTTGATGTCAAACTCACCGATGTCGTCGCAGGCCCCAGTCGTGTCGGCATCATGACGCGCGGCATCGTCGTGAGCGTTCGTGAGGACTCGGGATTCATCATGCGTTGCACGGAGTGTCGCAGAGTGCTCCGAGACGGTGCGTGTTTCGAACACGGCCCCAACGAAGGCACGGAGGATGTTCGCTTGCGTCTCGTCGTTGACCATGACGGTGTCACTGCGGCCGTGCTGGTCAACAAAGAGGCCTCCTTGGCGGCGCTCGGCATGTCGCTGGACCAAATGCGAGAAAAGGTGGAAGAACTCGGCGACATCGGGTTTGTTCAAGACGTGCGAGAACGAATGCTTGGACGCAACATCACGGTTTCTGGACGCAGCATTGTCGACGACCAAGGCGCCATGGTGCTCGCCGACGGTTTTGAGGTTGAAGCCCAAGACGCACAGATGCGAGCGAGTGAACTTCGAGCACAATGGGGGTGGGCCTGATGGAGCGCGCAAGAATTGCTCGCCAACCCGCTCACTTGCTCTTGGCTTCCGAGTTTGGAAGCGCCACGCTCAACGAGAAAGGTTCGGGTGAATACGACCCTTCCTTTGTCATCACCAAACTTGGTGCGAAGGTGAACCGTATCGTTGCTGCGGGTTTGCTCGAACGGCTCGAGCTCCGGGAAACCAGTAACGGTTCTTCCCTCTACCAGGGGCAGTTGCGCGACCCAACCGGGTTGCACTACTTCTCGGTCGGCGAGTACAATTCTGAAATGATGCAGGAACTGGCTCATCAGTGGACTGAACGCTTGGATGACGGGGAACCTTTGTTGGTCATGATGACCTCCAAAACACGTTGGTACCAAACCGACGAAGGTGCCGTCTACACCTCGTTGCGCCCCGAAGAGGCGTGCGTGGTGAGTCGAGAAATTTACGCCAACTGGCTCCTTGATGCATGCGAGGCAACCATGGAACGAATGAATCAATTCACCTCCTCGCTTGAAGTGGAGCCGACGCTGGACGCCTACGGACGAGCGGGCCTTCCCGCCAGTCTTCTCGCTGCCAGAAATCACTACGGTGAGGTGGATTTGGAGCCGTTCAAACTGAACTTGATGCAAGCCCTTGACATCGCTGAAGGACGAATTGAAGCCGCTACCACACCACCGCCGATGATGTCACTTCCCGAAGGTGATGAGGGAGCGGATGGATCTGCTCCTGCTGGCGGTGAGGACGTGCAAGCCTTCCTGTTGCAGGCCATCGGCCATCTTGACCAGGGCGAAGGCGTGACCTTTGATACCCTGCTGAAAAATGCGGTTGCCCGAGGTTTCGTTCGAGAAGTCGCAGAGGCGAAACTGGACGACATGCTTGACGCAGGCACGCTGGAGGAGCCTCGCTTTGGATGGTTCCGACTCGCAGCACAATGAGTTCGTTGCCTCCAACACATTCAAGTCCCTCTCGCACTGTGGTGGATACAGGGCTCAAACATGGCTGGAATGGATTTCTTTATTCGACCCGCTACCGGAACCTCGAGTTCGGACTGGGTCCGCATCGCAAACGCCGACATCAAGGTCAGGATGACCCGTCGACTGACACGAACGGTCGTTCGGGGGCAAGAAGGTGATGACCTTCACGATGAAGGCTCTGAATCCACGCTCTACACGGTGAGAGGGGAACTCTCCATCGATGAGTACAAGCGCGTTGTGGCCATGTTCCGAACCGGCCAACCCTACATTCACGACCCGTTTGAAGAGCGAGACGTCAAGGTGATCTTTGCCGTTATGGAATACGACAGCGCCAACGAAGGATTCCACTTTGAACTGCTCGAAGACGTGATTTGAGGAGGTACAGAACATGCGGGAGCTCGACGAAAAGCGAGAACTTCTCTACGTGATTCGCACCATGGACGTCCTCATGTCGTCGGGTGTTGGTCTTGAAGCAGCCATCCATACCATTGGAAGAGGTGGATACGGTATCATTTCAGAGGATTTTTCCTCCATGATGAAGCGGCTGAGAAAAGGATCCGGTGGCGGTCTGGACAAGGAACTCAAGGGATTGATGAAAAAAGCAGATTCCGCAGGGTACAAACGCCTGCTCAACACCCTCTACACCAACGTCACGCAGAACACCGACTTGGTCGAGACGCTCAAGAAACAGGGTGCTCGCATCGAAGAAGAGCGAACGGCGGACGTTGAGAAATACATCGAAGAACTGGGAGGTGTTCCCGAAACCCTGCTCTCCATCGGCATGATCGGCCCTATCATCCTGTCCATCGTGGGGCTGGTTCCACAACTCATGTCAGGCGATTTGGGGGCGTTCATGTCGCTTCCGGATTCCTCAACCATCAATGCCGTGGTCAACATGGGTCTTCTCCTTACCCTCCTTGCCATGGCCGCGGTGGGCATCAAAGCCCATACGAAAGACCCGGGATTGTGAGGTGCGCTCATGATTTTCGGCCTCCTCGAATCTTTCAACGACTCACCTCTCTTGCTCTATCTCGGTGTCGTCTCCATCGCTTGCATCGGCGGTGGCATACCACCGATGCTTGAACGGCGCCGACGCCGTTCCATTGAGAACCAACTACCGACCTTCCTTGAAGCGCTTTCCGATTCTGTTGGCGCTGGCCGTGGCCTCCAAGAAGCCATGATGGAGCAGTCGGAATCCAACGACGGCCTTCTCGCAAAATTGCTCTCTGAGACCCTCAAAGAAGCCCACGCCTCCTCGTTTGAAGCAGGCTTGCAAGCCTTCGCAGCCAAGACCCGATCGTCCCAAGTCCAGCGCGTGATGATGCTGATTGAAACCGCCATGCAGCAAGACTCTTCCCTGAGGGATATCCTGACCGATCTCAGCCGCGATTACGAGCGTTTGAACGATTTGATGAACCAGCGTGAATCGGAACTTTCAGGCAGAGGCATGCTCATCATCATCTTTGTAAGCGTTGGCTTACCCGTACTGATTGCCTTTATCGTTGGGTTGTTTGCCCCAGCCAGTAAAGGGTTCCAAATCACCGCTTTCAACCAGACGTTTAGCTTGTTTTTCGCCGCTGCTTCTGCAGTTGCCGTTGGTGTATCCGGTCGCATGATGGGCCGTCTCAAAGATACACTTTGGTGGCTTCCGATGTGGATGGTGATTTCCATGGGCCTCTATTTGGGGGCCGTCAAAGCCGTTGGAGGTTGAAGCATGTCGGAACAAATTCTTGAGCAATACGGACGCGTAACCATCTACACCGAAGCGAACCACCCCTCACCCATCTATCATGTTGAGGGCGACATTCAACCCAATCCCTACGGGGACTTGGCCGCTTTGTTCGAGGACGACGCGCTCGAAGAAGTGATGTACAACGGGGGAACCCAGTGCGTCAAAGTGGCGCACCGCAACCACGGTATGTGCCGAACAAACATCTGGATCGACGACGAATCCGGGCTTCAAATCGCCAAGAACATCGCCTCGTTCACCAACGTGCCGCTTGGGGACGGTCCGGGTTTGGTTCCCATCTTCGACGGCCGACTGCCCGATGGTTCCCGTGTCAACGGGACCATCCCTCCGGTGTCTCCTGATGGCCCCACGCTGACCATTCGTAAATTCAAGGAAGACCCGTTGACGATGATCGACCTCGTCAATTTCGGCACCGTGAACTCACGACTCGCTGCCATGATGTGGGTGTGGATTGAGGGGCTCGACAGCCGCCCCGCGAACTTTGTCATCGCCGGTGGAACAGGTTCCGGTAAGACCACCACGCTCAACTGTCTTGGGATGTACATCCCGTGGTCTCGCCGTTTGCTCACGGTGGAGGACACGGCTGAACTGCAAGTCTACCACGATCACTGGCTGCGCATGGAGACCCGGCGAGAGCGACCCGACGGTACGCCTGAAGTTGACATGAACGACTGCCTCAAATCCAGCCTGCGTATGCGGCCGGACCGCATCATCGTCGGTGAAGTCCGTGGCCCCGAGTGTGCGACCTTGCTGACGGCCATGAACACGGGCCACGACGGGTCCTTTGGTTCCCTCCACGCCAACACTGCGCAAGAAACGGTAACTCGAATGATCAACCCTCCTATGAGCGTCCCACCCATCATGCTCAGCGGTCTTGATTTGATCATCATTCAGGCTCGACTGCACGTCAACGGTAAGACGGCTCGAAAGATTACCGAAGTCGCAGAAGTTGCAGGTATGGAAGGCGACAAGCCACGGTTGAACGCGATATGGAAGTACAACGCCGCCACCGACGAGATCGAGGAAACGGGCATTCCTTCCAAGCTGCGTGAAACCATCTGCAACGCAGCGGGTGTGACCCCCGATGTCTTTGAGCGACACGTCGCTCAACGGCAAGCCATCATTGAAGATCTGTGCCAGCGAGGAATCTCCGACATTCAAACCGTTACCTCGGTGGTTCAGAATTTCTACGCTCAACAGCACTGATACCCTCCGCCGGCAAAGGCTTGCATTGCGTTGAACCCAAACGGTCAACGGTCACGACCTCAACCGTTCAGACGGTTGAGCAACTCGTCGACGCGGTCAATTTTACCACGGACACGAGCGATGTTGTCCGACGCATCGGAAACGGATTCAGCCACGGCCTCCTCTTCTTCCTGAACCGTATCGGCCGCAGGTTTGAAACTTGAAGCGAGGGCTTTGAGCTCCGTGACGATGGCGTCAACTTCTGTTTCAGTGACGAGAACACCGGGGGCGATTCGTGGTATCTCGCTGGGGGAGAGGTAGCCCAGTTCGGCACCCAAGATGCCAGCACATGCAAGGATTCGCGGGCGAAGCGTGCTCGTGTTGACCTCGTAGCCTTTGGTCTCAAGGAAGCGAATCACGAGGGCTTGTTGTGCGTCGTCAAAACCTTCCTCGCCGGATTCAAGGATGGTTTGAACGAGCTCTTCAAACGAAGCAATGTTCCGCTCAAGACGTTCGATCGTCATTCGCTCGCTCTCCGCCATGTGCACGGCTCCACGGTGAAGGATGCGCATCATGCGTTGACGACGTTGCACGACCGGGTCGTGAAGCGCTTGGGATTCAGCAATCTCGATATGGAGATCAAACAACGCATGCAGGCGACCTGATACGCTGGGAACTCGAAGGTCCAGGTCGAGGTTTCGCCCCTCTTCTTCAAACGCCATTCTCGCCTTGACCACGTCCGTTGCGTGGAGCGCAAGGATGTTCTCAAGGCGGTCCCGAAGCGTGCTTCGAACTTCTTCAAACCGACGGAGCGCCTCGCGTTCAGTCCACGATTGGGGCATGGCCGTGGCGGCCGTGGTTTCGTGCTGCACACGGTAGTCAAGTTCCATGATCATGGTCGCCACCGCTTGATGGACTGCAGGAATGTCGGTCGAGAACCCTTGACCTCGCAGCGAGTGGATGAACGCCTCCATATCGGTTTGATTGGTGGTTGAACTGACCGTCAAGAAATCACGGGCAAAGGCCTTGACTTCGGCGGCTCGCTCACGCAGTTCCATCAGGGCGGTCTCGGTTTCGAGGCTGTGGGTTTCCGCGGTTCCTGTGTGCTGTATCATGGGCGGGACCGGTGTCGCCGTTGGCTCTGCTTGACGGAGTTGCTCTTTCACAGCGGCATCCACCGTTGAACGGGAAGTGTCATGACCGATGGTGGCCAAGTCCTCGCGTAGTGCAGTCTCGTCCTCAAACGACCATCCGTCTTCGTGCTCATCCACGAACGATGCGACCGTCTCCTCAACGCTGGTTGTTTCAGCTTGCGGAGCAACGGGTGCTGAGGTGGGCAACTTGACGGTGCCACGAGGCCGACGTAGGCTCTTTTTCACCTTGCCCCATGCGTTTTCCTGCGAAGCCAAGACGCCGGCTACCCGAGCGAGGAGGGTTTGTTTGTTCCCCGACAGGGGGAGTTCCAAATCCTTGCACATGGCATGGAGTTCGTCCTTTGTCATGTCGTCAAGTTTCTCAACGGCCAAGGATTTCGGGTCGTGGTTAAGATGGAGGAACAACCGTTGTCGTCGGGCTTTGATGGAGCCCGATTTCTTGATGCCAAAGACGCCAAGGATTTCTCCGAGATCGCTGTTGGCGATGCTGCGAAGTCCTGCGGGTGAGAAATCCCAGTCGGGAAAGACCAGGTGCTGAATCAAGCGAGCACGAAGGGCTTCCACCGGTCCTGCTTTGGAAAGACCGTGCCGTTGAGCCATGTCCTTGAGACCGTCGAAGCGGGCTTGGTACAACTCTCCCAACATGGCTGACGTGTCCATCGGTCCTCCACCTCTACGGCTTTTGCCGCATTGAAAGCATATATGTCTTCGCAGTCAGAACGCGGACGGGAAGCCGGTTCTCACGGGTCCGTTGGTTCACGGGGCTCCGTTTTCTGCTCCAACTCCATGAGGCGAGGGCTGGGCTGCATGAAACTCTCCGGCATCCCCGGAATGTTTCGTTTTGTACCCTCGTGGTCGGTGGTCATCACGCCCAAGAGGTCCATGAATTCCTTGAGCAAGTTGACCATGCCCATGTGGCTGTTTTCCGGTTGAACGATACGCTCACAAGCTGCCGTCACCGTCCCGTCCGGGCTCAGGGTTTCAATCAGCATTTCCACACGTGGTCCACTGCGAAACACGCCTCGTTTTTTGTTCGGATCGACCAGCGAGGTAAGCAAGGTTTCATCGCCTTCTTCTGAGGCTTTCTTGAGGAAGGTGCTGATCTTTCGCTGCTCGATGTATGCACCCACGATGGGCCGCAACGCCGGCGACAAACTTTCGAGCAGGGTCGCCTCAAGCCTGAACGCAAGCTCTGCACTCGGGTCCAGCATCTCCTTGATGCTGGCTTTCGGAAAGCCTTGACGCCCCACGAGCAAGGTGAAACCGTGAAGCGGTGGTGGAATGAACCGCTCTCGATTGCTTTCTGTTTGATCACGCTGGAGTCCCAGTGTATGACGGCGTCCTTTCATGCGGTGTCCGGCATGGATGGCCCTTGGCACGATGAACCCGTCAATTCGTCCTTCCAAGCGTTGCTCTTCCACCCAGGGCCAAATGTCCTCATCGTCCATGTCAGACACCGTGGTTGTTGCATCAAGTCGCGCGACCATCGCTTCCATGGTTTCCAACTTAAGATCGGGGCGCATGCGTTTCATTTGACGTCGCAGCAGTTCGTGGTCGCACAACACCCTTGCATGTTGCTCTAGGTACTCGGGTTTGTCATCGGCCACGAGCACCCATGTTGGCTCTTTTCGTGAGAGCAGGCCGGCAATCGCCAACCCTTCGACGTCCCTTTGTTGCCAGTCAAACGCACTCATGGCGACAAGGTCGCCCGTGCCGTCTCGAAGTGTTTGGATGGCCGTTTCCATGTGGGGGAGCTGTTTGAGAAGCAGGTCCCGATGTTTCCCGTGCGTGCTGACCGCCCGTTCAACTTGGAGGCGAACGCCGTCGTTTCTGGAAGGCGTCGTGAGAATCACCAGACGCTCACTCGTTTCCATCGTTTCACCTCGGTGAGGGTCGCCCCTCACATGCCAAGGGCGTGGACGACCGGTTAAGAAGCCCACCCTCGTAGGGTTGATGTGCGCAGTGATGTTGAGACGCTGAGTTCAGCGTTGGAATCCATGCGAAAAGAAGTCAATCAGGCCCTGTTGGACCTCATTGAGGACGAAATCGCAGCGGGTGCTGGAGAAGTGGCCGTGGAGGCAGGTCGCGTTCTCAATGCGGGTGGAAAGCGATTGCGCCCGATCTTGTTCCTGCTGGCCTACCAGCTGGCTGGCGGGACCGACATTGAGGATGTCATGCCCCTTGCACTGGCCTTTGAATTGATTCACACGGCGACGCTGGTTCACGACGACATCAACGACGAGGCGCAACAGCGGCGGGGCATCCCCACGATTCACGCACAGGCTGGTCAAGCCAAGGCGGTGATTGCCGGTGATTGGCTCTTCGTCCACGGTTTTGCCCTCGGTGGTCGATACTCTGAACAAATCGTCACCGTCATCGCTCGTTGCTGCGCCAACATTGCCGTCTCTGAATATCATCAACTGGATCACGTGCTCAACCTCGCAACCTCGCCAGAAGACTACCTCTCCATCGTCCGTGGGAAAACCGCTGGTCCGTTTGCCTCGGGTTGCTACGCTGCCGGTTTGGTGGCGGGCTTGGACGACGAACAGGCTCGAGCGCTTGAGCGCTTTGGAATGGAACTTGGGATTGCGTTCCAGCTCGTGGACGACCTGCTTGACTTGCGAGGCGACGAGCGCATGGGCAAACCGAGAGGGGCCGATGTGTACGAGGGCAAAATGACGCTGCCGTTGATTCACGCCCTGACGCTTTCCCACGGTGAGCACCGCACCCGACTTTCCGAGCTCATTGAAACCTTCAGCGACGATGACTTTGACGAACTGATGGCGCTGCTTGAGCGCTCGAGCAGCATGGACTATGCCGAAATCCTGGTCAAGACCCACCTTGAACGAGCACAGGAAGAGCTCAATCGATTCCCGGCAAGTCAAGCGAAGGACATGATGATGATGATCACCAACATCGTCAAAGATCGGCACGAATGAGGTGAAGAAATGCCAGTCAAGGACATCGTTCACCGTCAGGTCATCGTCGTTGGCGCTGGTCCTGCCGGGAGTGCTGCTGCGCAACGACTCGCTGAGGCGGGCCTCGATGTCCTCGTGCTGGAACGCCGCTCCATCGTCGGCAACCCTGCCCAATGCGGTGAATGCATCCCCAACTGGGGTGAGGTCATCGGTACGTTCCATCATTTGGAAGACCACGAGTGGCTCAAAACCTACTTTGACTTCCCCGAGCGATTGAGGCTGCATCGACTCGACAACATGCGAGTCTTCCTTCCCTCGGGGAAGTCCTACGACTTTGAACTGGACGCCTTTGCCGGTCATCGCCTCCAATTCGACGGCTACCTTGCCGACAAAGCCGTCCGTGCGGGAGCTGAAATTCGGATGTCCACCTCACTCAAGCGACTCCAAACGCAGCGCAAGGCCAATCGTGAGTTGTTGGTTACAAGCGAAGGCCGGTTCACCTGCGACTACCTCATTGATGCCTCAGGGAGCCTCGCCCATGTTGGACGTCTTCGACACGGCCAAGACCCCGCCTTCCGTCCCGAAGATCAGGTGCCCACCATCTACGCCCAGGTCAAGGGTGATGTCCCCGAGACGTTCGACGTTTTCCTTGGTTCGGTAGCACCGTCGGGTTATGCGTGGATCATTCCCAAAGGACCAAATTTTGCCAACGTGGGACTGGGCGTCCGTGCAGGCAAGCTTGAGGGCGATCTCAAAGGCCATCTGGAGCGGTTTTGTGCCGACCTCAACTTGGAAATTGTCTCCTTTGGCGGGGGATGGATTCCCATGGGCGGTCCGGTTAAACAAATGGTTGACGGGACAACGTTGGCGGTGGGCGACGCCGCAGGGCTTGTCATGCCGAGCAACGGCGGTGGTATCAGCCAAGCCATCATCTCCGGTTGTTTCGCTGCAGAGTCCATCCTTGACCACCTCGAGAACGGAACACCGCTGACATCGTACGAAGACAAGGTCCGTGCGTCAATGGGGCCAGCGCTGAAGAATTCACTGCGGAGCAAAAACATGGGCTACGCATTCATGCGAGGTGATGTGTTGACGGAACTCATTCTGCGCATCCTCGGGCCCATCGGCGGTATCAAGCGTGCCATGGAGTGTGAACGCCCGCTCTGGCTGATTTGACCTTCAGGGAAACCGGCGTTTCGTTCATCGTTCCTATCGGTGTGTTCAAGTGATTTGACCCCCCGGTTCAACCCATGCGAGGGACCGCTGTCCGAGACGAAGAAGCGGTCAGCCCCGTGATTGCCACGGTCCTGCTTCTCGCCATCACCGTCATGCTTTCCAGCATGGTGTTCGTCTTGATGCAGGGGGCGTTGACCACGGTGGAAAAGTCAGCCCCGCAAGCCACCGTGAGCGTTCGTGGCCTCGACAACGGGTTCCATGTCGTTCGCATCACCAGCCTTGACCAGTCCATTGACCCTGCTCGCCTGCAGTTTGACCTCTTGCCCGCAGACACCACCGAACACCTCCCCATCCGCGGTCAGGTTTCCGATGCCGATGTTTACGGCGTCGTTGGCACCAACATCTCTTTCCACGACCGGGATGCCGGATATTCTGTCACCCAAGGCGATTATTTCGTCATCGATTCGGAAACCATCGGAGCGGACGATGGCACTTGGCGGTTCCGGCTGGTGGACCAGACATCCAGCGCTCTCATCGTTGACGTGGCGCTGCCTGCGATGGCTTGAGTCAGCCTCCGATAAACGACATCTCGAC
>CAXGZM010000047.1:0-11477 GCA_964014165.1 uncultured euryarchaeote
ACCACCCTATACCTCGTCGGCAGCGTCAGATGTGTATAAGAGACAGGATGCGTTGGGTGTGAGCCACCGTGGGTTGGTATTCGTAGCGTGCGGTGATTTCGAGAACATAGGTGCCGGAACGGACGTAGCGGGGGTTCGTTGGATCCGTGGTCAAATCGGCATCAATGTCTTCCAGGCGCAAGTTGAGCGATTTGTTGGCGTCTGTTGTCCCCTGGGCGGTGAGAACGAAGGTGGTGGCCTCGTCAAAGGTTCGCGTCCACATGTCGGGGCTCGGCAGGAAGAAATCATCTCGGCCTGGAACGGGAATTTGCACCATGGTGGCAGAAACTTTCACCGATTGGTTGCCGGTCCCCTCGTGCAAAATTGACAGCGGGACATCGATGCCCGATTCGTTGCGCACGTCCAGCACCATCTGCGCGTTTGAGGCTCGGTCCTCCGGACTCTCTGGAATGCTTCCGTCCTCGTTCTCGACCACCACCCTGACGCCAAGCGCCATCACTTCGACGTCCTGAATCCAGACGTTGTTGTCCGTGCCCGTCGTGGCGTCGTTCATTTCATCCACCACGCCACCGGTATCAACCGTAAGACGCAGGGTGTGAACACCTGTGGTCGAGAACTGGTGGAAAATGGAGTAGGAATCGATCATGCCTGGACCGAGGGCAGGACGCGTTGCGGTGGCAAGAACGGTTTGCGTTGTCGTGTCCTCCAACAGGATGTCAAACGCAGGTGTTGTGCTCGTTCCCTGGTTGACCCAAGCCAAACGGATGGACACGAGGTCGTCCTTGAGCGGGTTCTCCGAGGAAGAGAGGATGCTGCCGTCAAAGACCGCCAAATCCGGTTGTGGCGTCGGGGTGGCCACAGCACTCATGACGAGGGCGAAATCTTGTTCCGTCCCGCCTCGGTGAAGCACCTTCAACACATAGTCAGCCGACCCGGCAGGAAGCACACCGGGTGCAACCCGTATACGCTCAACGTTGTTGACATCGTCCGCAGTCCCGCCCGTGGTTGTGAACCCTTGACTGAAGTCGTTTCCAAGCCACTCCGTCCCGTCGGGACCAACGAGGACAAGGTCGAGGTTGTTGACCAGACGAGCTTCACTTTGCGGTGCGATGGCGCTGCCAGGTTCGTCCGTCCACGCAAGGGTGATGTCAAGACCGTGCGAAGGGTCGAGTGAAAAGGAGTACAGGAGGCCGAAACCTGGGGAAAGGAGTTTCTTATCGTCCATGAACGTGTCAAGAGCCGTCGTTCCATCCATCGGGAGGACGGTTCGTTCCAAGTTGACCTCGCCCCACCCTTCGGCAGCGTTTGGAATGTCGGGCGTTCCCAAATCACGAGCCCCGTTGATGAGTGCCGCCTTCACCAAGGAACTGGACGGCGAGGAGACCCCCACTTGTTCACGAATGAACTCACGGGTCAGCCCAGCAACACCGGACGCAATGGCCGTGGCTTGCGATGTGCCGCTGAGTGTCATGTAGTAGGCATTACCGCCAGCGTGGGTACCGGTCAGGCACGACGGCCCTGCGGGGTTCTTTGCCTCTTCAGCAAGACCGGAACAAATGCCAACGCCCGGTGCAACCACATCGGGCTTGATGCGCCCGTCCAAACTTGGACCGAGCGATGAGAAATTCACGACAGCGCCAACGGCCGGCGTACCGGCTGCTCCGGTGGTCGACGCACCGACAGCGAGCACGTTCTTCCCGGTGGCTGGCGAAGAGACCTGCGAGGCACCGGACGTCCCGCGGTCGCCGACAGAAAAGACGGGCGTCAGGTCCTTGCGGTCGTGGACAAAGGTGTCGACCGACCGTGCGTCAGCCGTGTATTGACCGTAATTCCCGTTCAACCCCCAAGCGTTGACGGAGATACGGGCGGTCATTTGCTCGGCATCTCGGAGCATGTCATAGATGGACCCGATTCGGCCAAAGGTCCCCGTGGGGTCGTGTTCAAGGGCGTACATCACAAGGTTAGCGGCCGGTGCGACGCCGCGCGCATCGGCATCACCCGAGCCGTTACCCAACACGGAAATGGCGATGTGCGTGCCGTGTCCGCTGTTGCTGTCAGCAGGAGACGGGTCCAACCCAAACTGCGTCATCGTGGCAGCGACCCTTCCCGTCAGGTCGGGGTGGTTTTGGTCAAGTCCGGTATCGGCAATGGCAATCATTTCCCCTGAACCGTCGAGGGTAAACGTGGCGTTGTTGCCGACGTTCTGGACGCCAGCGATGGACCATGCGAGGGCGTTGTGGACACGGTGTTCGGACGTGGGTTCCGTCCACAACACGCGACCGTCATGGGCGAGGTGCTGGACGACGTCGGCAGCCGAGGTCGCTTCAGCCGTTGCGTAGCACATCCATGCGTCGCACGAGGCCTCGAGCGCTCCGAATCGGACGATGTCGGTCGCCAACGCTGCATAACCGCCGATGCCCAAGTCCGGTGTAGGAATGATAGCGAGAGCGTCTGCGGCCGCCGGTTGGGTGAGCAGGGTCGGTGCCACGCGCCACCCGGGTTGATGTTGGCCGACCCAACGAACCCCCTCTTCGCCCTCCAACGCCCGGAACGTAGAGGGAGATTCGGCTGGCAGGCGAACCAGCCACCCCTCATCGTGCAGCACGTCCAAGACGGTCAAGTCGTACTGCTTCACGAGGCGTTCCAGCACAGCACCGTTCGGGGTGTCGAGTTGGATCATCACCATGCCGGTGTAGGCTGCGTCGTTGGTGCGGATGTAGCCGTTCGGTACCTCTGGCCCACTTCCCAGCAAGGGATCAAACGAGCCGAGAGCAAGGTGCAGCAATCCCGTGGAAGGCATCAAGGCAACGGGTTCCATGGTGGCTTGAGGCATCATGCTCCAGTGGGCAGCGGCCATCGCCAAGCGTTGCTCCTCTGTGACCGGCTCGGCGGAGGTCTCCGATGCATCTTCGGGAGCATCGTCAACGGCGTGTTCGGCAAGAACCGACAGCGGTGCCGACACCAACAAGAGAAGAACGAGCAAGAGCGGCGCTCGAGAACCCATGGTATGCGGACCGGTCAAGGGCTTTTGAAGGTCGCTCTTGCCTGTGCTGACAGGACGTCTGCGCGCTTCACAAGCCGTTGTATGCAGAAATAGCCGCATCCGTTTTCGCCACGGAGACGCGCCAGTCAGCCTCGGTGCCCATCAGTGCACGGATGGCGTCAACGTTTTCGGGGATGACGTCGGATTCTTGGTGAATGGCCTGGAAGTAGTAGAGCGTGTCGCCGTCCAACTTCACGCCGTCCTCCCACACGAAGATTTCGTGGAGGTCACCCCATTTGCGACCGATGTCGCGAGCGTATTCCATGACCTCTGCCGTGGTCGTGATGTTGGTTTCAGCACCGTTCATGATGATGATACGAGGTTGTTCAGCCCACATGCCGAGGACCGTTTCCGTCGTTAGACCGTGGCCTTCAGGAAGGAAGGCGACGATGGAATGGCAGTGCATCAGCGTGGTCGGCACGGCAACGGCCATGGAATTGATGTCGATTTCAGGCTTCACGGTCATGACGTCGGGTCCGTGGTGGGAGGGGACCTTGAGCACCGGCTTGATGGCGTTGATGGGGCCTTTCTTCGAGTCACCGGGATCAGCGGCTCGTCGAATCATCGTGCACTCCACCTTGAGTGAGCCGCAGTGTTCGTACAGCGGCACCAACGTCCGTGACAGCCCGGTGGTGTTGCAGGAAACCACTCGGGTGCCCGCAGCGTTCAAGTTTTCAGCGTGGTTGGCCGATGAGGTGTAGGACATCTCCGCCATGGCGTGCTTTTCTCCGCCCTGGAAGATGTACTTCACACCAGCACGGACGTACGCTTCTTTGTTGGCTGCCCCAACTTTCCCCGGAGAGCAATCAACGACAATATCTGCGACGGCCAAGAGATCGTCAAGACCACCATGACAGGTGTAGCCAGCCGGGGAGAAGGCGGCAATTTTCTCGGGATCGTTGTACGTGCAGTACAACGGGTAGCCCTTTCGCACGGCAAGATCGCAACCGAAGGATGGACGTGTTTTGGTGACGCCGATGATCTCCATGTCGTCCTGAGCGTCCACCGCGTCAGCGACGCGCTTTCCAATGGTTCCGTATCCGTTGATGGCGACTTTGATGGTCATGGTATTCTCCATGCTTTGCTCACGGAGGCCGTCAATAAGACTTCTCAAGGTCGAACGAACGGGTTGACGAAGCAAAGTTGCCGGCACGCTCTCGGCAGACAGCAGTCTATTTGTGGGGGAGACACGACCCTGTAGCATGGCGGATGTTCCAGAGGTGGTCCAGCGCTCGCTGAACATCAACGAGAAACTTGGACCGCGCCTCATTGCAGCGGCCGAACAAAACGCCATTCTTCGCATCGGCTGGACCAACGCCGGTGACCCTGTTCCGAAGAACGGTGAGTTGGGCCTTTGCCCGGGCTTACCGGAAGGTGCACGCCTCCGTGCGCTGGGCGTCTTGGGCTCGTGGGTTGCAGCGTTTGGAGCAGGTGGAACCTTCACCCTTCAAGGCGATGCTGGGGGCTTCCTCGGGGCTGCCAATCAAGGAACGACCATCACGTGCGAACGCATGGCTGGCGACTTCGCAGGCTATCGCATGGCCGGTGGCACCCTCACCGTTTTGGACGGGTGCGGCAACGACGCTGGAGCGGAGATGACCGGGGGACACCTGTTCATCCGCGGTGCCGCCGGCGCCCGTATCGGCGGCGGCATGGAAGACGGCTTGATCGTCGTTCATGGCGACGTTGGGCCCGACCCGGGCGCCGGGATGACCGGTGGACGAATCGTGGTGAACGGGCGCTGTCCGTCGCCACCGCCGGGCGTCGTCCTTCGTCCGCTTGAAAAGAAAGAACTCAAAGAAATCAACGGACTCATGGAGGACGAAGCCATGCACGTACCGTCAGACGCTGTTTGCCTCATGGCTCAGGAAGGGTTGCACATCGAGCAAAACAACTACGCTGTCTCAACCGATGATCTATCCAGCATCGGCTTGACCGGCGAAGCACAACAGCTCCGTCCCTACGAAACGGTTGACACGGTCGCTTTGTTGGGACTTGCGGAACAGGTTCAATCCCTCGCTCTACCGCTCCCGCTTCTCCCCTGCCTGGAATCGGGTGCGACCATGACACCCGCTGCGAAGGCCGACGATACGGTGCGAAACATCCTCCTTCGCCACCCGGCACTGGTTGAACAAGATCCACGTGCGGTGGATGTCCTCCTTGTCAGCCGATCCAACCTGCTCCTCGTTCGAGAAGCTCTTCCCGGGGCGGGCGGATTCATGATCGACCTGAGCAACCTTCCGCCCATGGACGCCGAACAACTTGACGGGTTGTTGGTGGCGTTGCGCTCCTTATGCGTTCAAAACGCACCGGTGGGATTGATGGACGCCATCGGTCGGGTGCAGGCTCTCCATGCCCGTGCAGCCCACCATGGACTTGATCTCGCCATGGCAAGGATCGAAGACGGTTCGGGAATTTCAGAAGCGGCCGCTCTCCCAATGACCGGACGCTCAAAGAAAGAACACCTCTCGAACGGGACGACCCAAACAGGGTTCCTTCTGGGCTTCGCAGCCAGTGGCCACGACCTTGCTGTCCTGATGGCGTCCGGCGTGGAGATCGTCGGATGCGCTGCCCCCATGGCCGACACCGAAGACATTGCCTATTGGCTTCAAGGAACGCAGGAAGACCTGTCATCGGAACTCCGTCGAATCGGCATCAACAGCATTGACATGCTCGAACGCAAGCACCTTCGTGCATTGAACCACGAAACAGCGGCAGTCAGCGGGCTGCGGCTTGCTGGATACGAGCGCCCGCTCCCTCACTGGTTTGCGAGGTGATCATGTTTGCCAACCATCTCCGTGCCGCAGTCTTTGCTTCGCAGGTTGATGGAACGCGACGGCTATGAACACAACATCGACCGCTTGAACGATGAACTTCCCTTGCTGGGAACCGACATCGATGCTTGTGATGAGAACCAACTCGACATCGAAATCTTCCCGGACCGCCCCGACCTCTTGAGCGGCGAAACACTGGCCTACGCCATGGCCAACTTTCTCCACGGCGCCCCCGCATCGCCCGACCTTGATGTCCAACCAAGCGGCGTCACGATGACCGTTGACCCGGACCTGAAGGACATTCGACCTGTCATTTACGGGGCCCTCGTGCGAAACGTGGCCCTACCGGAGAACAACGAGGACGTAGAACAATTCATCAAGGGACTCATGGACCACCAGGAAAAACTCCATTTCGCACTGGGAAGAGGGCGCCAACGCGCCTCCATCGGCGTTCATGATTTTGCCGCCCTGGCTCCCCCGTTCCGAGTGACAGCCGTTGAAGGCGGCCGGACCTTTGTGCCGCTGGCATGCGACCAGCCCATGTCCGTGAGCGATGTTCTTCTGCAACACACCAAGGGCGTGGAATACGCACACCTTCTGGAGGGGATGAGCAAGTACCCACTCATTCTTGACAAGAACGACGACGTGCTCTCGTTCCCCCCCATCATCAACGGCGACCACACCACCGTCACCCACACCACACGAGATTTCTTTGTTGACGTGACCGGATGGGACGAGCGTGCTTGCGAAGCGGCCCTCATGCTCGTATGCCTTCAACTGGCACAGCGAGGTGGCACCGTCGAATCCGTCGAAATCACGACCTGGGACGGCCGTACCATCACGACACCAAACGGCGCTGGAAAAACACATGCTGTGCCGGAAGAACTCGTGGAAAACCTGTTGGGAAGGTCCTTCACCGATGAAGAGATTCACACCGCGATTCAACGCATGGGCGGCCGATTTGAAGGCCGGCAACCCGCACCCAAGGATGCACCCGCTCAGTCCACGTCAATGGCAGTCGCCCGTGCGGGAACCAACGAGCTGATGTTCACCATGCCACGATGGAGATTTGACCTCTTGCACCCGGTTGATCTGGTCGAGGAACTTGCCATTGGCCACGGATACGAAGACCTCGGAACCGATGTTCCAAAGGCGACGCTCACAGCCCAGCCTCGAATTGACCATCATCTCCGAAGGCGGCTTCGCACCTCCATGCAAGGGATGGGCATGATGCAAATTCAATCCTTGACGCTCTCCAATCAACACGACCAATTCGACAGCATGCGATGGGCACCCGCCCATGAGGTCACGCTCATCACGAACCCCATCACCGTTGACCACACCATGTTGCGGCAACATCTCCTACCGGGATTGCTGAAACTCTTGGCAGGGAACCGACATCACGACCTTCCTCAATCGGTGTACGAATTGGGTACGGTTGTCCGTGACCACGTCAACGCTGAACGGTTGGCGTTCATCACAGCTGAGCGAAGCGGTGGTTTTGCAGCCGTTCGTGGTCGAATTCAGGCTCTCTGCAGGGATCTTGGCGTTGATGAGTGGATGGCCGAACCCCTCGAGGCAGGTGACGGACCTTGGTTGGCTGGCCGTGGTGCGAAGGTCATCATCAATGGAACGTGGGTCGGTTGTTTTGGTGAGGTGGACCCTGCTGTTGCCTCGCTCCATGACCTGAGGGTTCCACTCAACGGTGCGGAATTTGACGTCGATGCTCTGATGTCAGCCGTTCAAGACCCGGTTTGAGGCAGTGGTATGTGCGGACGATTTGCACTCGGCACACCCGTGCAAGAACTGGCAACGAACATCGATGCCGAAACGCTGTCCGACCTGACCCCTTTCAAACCCTCTTGGAACGTCGCTCCCAAGGCATACATCCCGGTGGCCACGCAAGTTGATTCGAACGGCCAATCCGATGTTCAACGCCATTTCCGCTTGATGCGGTGGGGATTCCGCCCATCGTGGGCCAAACCATCACACCGAGAACCCATCAATGCGCGAAGCGAGACCATGACCGAGAAGCCGATGTTTCGGGCAGCGTCGGAGCGCCGACGTGGCGTGGTTCCAGCGGACGGCTGGTACGAGTGGATGACAACACCCCAAGGGAAAACACCGTGGTTTCATCAGCGAAGCGATCAGCGCGCCTGCTGGATGGGCGTGTTGTGGGACACGTGGACCGACGGCCATGAGCACATGGAATCCTGTGTGTTGCTCACACAGCCAGCCAACGAAGATTGCAGGGACGTCCACGACAGGATGCCTGTGATCATCGAGCAGGGCTGTGTTAAGGACTGGCTTTCGGGAGGGGCCCTCCCACCAGTCCCCGAAGCGGGGCGCATCAAGCGTCATCCGGTTGACCGTGCGGTGAACCGTATCGGCGAAGACCACGCCGGGTTAATTCGGCCGATTCCAAGACTGTTCGATCAGGAGTACGGAGCGTAGGTCCCGTCCGCTTGTTTGACGTGCGGCGTTGGCTCAAATGTTCCATCTGCGTGTTGTTTGTAGTGGTAGCCATCGGTGTGATGCACCCAATCGTAGGACGGTAAAGCCTTGGAAGGAGCCGCAGGCGGTGCTTCTACAGGCTGTGACTGCGGGTCGTTTTGTGATGCTGGTTCTGCACCGGATGGCGAAACGGTACCGTCGTAGTGAACCGACTGGTCGGTGGCCGCAGAAACTTCGGATGAACCACCGCCAAACAGGGCCAAGGCGTCCTTGTAGGCCCCTGCGTCGGTTTCAATCGCAGCCCGGGCATTCGGATCTTCCCCCCGCCTGTAGACCACAGGAGCAGGTGGCGCTTCGTCAATGCGTTCGACCATTTCCTTCTTTTTCTTGAACGGCCAGATGGGAGGCATGGCTGGACCAGTTCCGCGCACCATTAGAATGCTACGACCGTGGGGATTCAACGCAGGGTGCCCTTGATAGAGGATAACGCCTGCACATGGCCATGCGGTGGGCACTTCTTCTGGTGGTGTTCCTCCTTCCCATCACCGTCCCGCTCAACGATGGCTGGGCAGCGAGCGCCGGTCGAAACGGAGCGTGGGTTGACTGGACTGCACCGGAGGAGGTGTACGTCCACCAAAACGAAACCGTGAGCACCTACATCACGCTGCACAACAGGGCGAATGAAAACCAAGCCTTCACCGTTGAACCGCTTTCCATTCCAGCACCGCTCTCAACGGTGGGCCTGCCGGTCACTGAATTGTTGGTTCCAAACCATCTCAAACAAGTCGCCTTTGGAATAACCGCACCCCCAGCTGCATCGTTTGAAAACCTCAGCGTCTCGTTTTCAATCACGAGCGACCTTGACCCTGCGTTGAACGAAACCGTGGTGATGCAGGTCAAGATCGTTCCACGCTCAAATCTCAACTTCGGCGTCGATGACTATGCGACGTTCACGGTCGACGAGTTGGTGCGAACGGCCGTGGCGGTCAACATCAGCAACAACGCCACCCTCACCGATGATGTCGTGTTCAACCTCTACACCGATTCGGACTGGTCGTGGGGGTGGAACATGCAGAACGTGAACGGAAACGAGGCCTTCACCACCTTAGCGGCCGGCACGCAAACCTACGTCTACCTCTGGGTCGACGTCCCAGCGGTCGAAAACGGTGCTCCGCTCGCTGAAACCGGTCCACGCTTCATTCTCTCTGCCATTTCCGGTCTTGACAAGGATGTTGAAACATGGACGTTCGACCTCTTGATGAACGAGAAGAAGAATGCCAGTATCGACGGACTGGAGAGCAGCCTGACCGTTGCGCCAAACCAGGACGGGCGGCTGCAGGCCGTTGTGAGGAACGTCGGAAACACAGCCAACACACTCAACATCACCCTCCAAGGACTCACAGCCAACGGAGATCCGATTCCCGGGACCCCACGAGCCGACCGGTTCAATGCAAGCGGTTGGGTTGTCGCCCTCTTTGGAGGGTTGGAAAACGTCCTCTTGCAACCCAACGAGTCGCGAATCATCGAAATTGGTTTTCAAGCGCCAAATGAATTCCAGGGGGAACTTCATGTGGAGTTGCGAGTCTTCGCAGAAGGTGCCGCATCGAGCCTCAAAACAGCCCGAACCGTGGCCGTCATCAATCGCATATCATCGGGGGAAATCACCCACGACGCAGAGGGCTGCCTCGCCGTCCTCCCCAACCAAGCATGCACCGTCAACCTCGATATCCGGAACACGGGTAACGCCTACAACACCTTCGTGGTCCGGGAAACCAACACCAGCGGAGGTTTCACCGTTGATGTCCCGGCATCATCACGCCTCCTTCAGATGAACCAACAAGGGGAGTACAACAACATCAGCATCACCGCACCAGCCGATGCGATGGCGTTTACGTTGGGTGAAACCACCTTCGAACTGCTGGATGACACGGGCACGGTGGTGGACAGCACCACGGTTGAACTCAAAGTCGCACCCCAAATTGATTGGACGTTCAGAAACGTCGCCGAGCAAGTCAATGCCAAGGGGCGTCTTTCCATTGCCATGGAAGTACGAAACGACGGCAACGCAGTTGACGGCCTCATCGTTCAGTTGCAGTCCAGTCATTCCGTTGACATGGGTTTTATCCCACCCGACATTGCTGTGTACGAGGAAGGGGTTGAATTCCCTCGGTCCTTCGAAGTCAACGACATTCCACTGAACTCGAATTTCACCATTCGTGCCTGGGTCCAACTGCCGCAGGATCAAACGAGCAACGGAACGGTCTACATCAACACCACGATACGGTCCCGCTTTGCTCCGGAACTTCCCTTTGTTCACACCAGCACCGGGGACTACCTCGGCGTGGCTTGGCAACCCAACGAAGCGGTGGAGGAGGGCATTGATTGGGGTGGCATGGCGGCCACCGCAGTCTTGTACGTGAAAGCTTGGGCCGGCGTTGTGTTCAGCGTCTTGTTGGCATCCGTCATCCTCTACAAAGCCGTCATCGATCGGCGAAGCCGGTTGGAGGAATCACGAGTGCTTCCCTATCAAAAAAGCGCAGAACAGCCAGAGGATTGGATGGGCCAGTACCAAAAAGAAGCCGATGCAACCTCGACCGGTACACCCTCTTCACCACCCCTGGAAGAGGTCCCCAAAGCAACGTACGAAGCCATGTTTCGCCACCAACACGGCGTGCCGGAAACAGCCCGACCGGCGATTGATTCCCAACTGGTCTCCGCTGCCAGCTTAATCCTCGACCAGAGGACGGAAGAGGCGAACAGGAACAAAGCAGACCAGTTGCTTGGCAGCCTTCAATCCGAGGGACCCTCCGTACCGCTCCCGGCCAACCAAGCATTGGCCCAGGAACCTGCTTCACCGGCACCACCTTTGTCCAACGACGGTGCCAACAGCCCTCCCGTGGACGATTTGGAGTTCTGAGGCTTGCCCATGTTGGTTGGAATTGATGAGGCAGGTCGTGGACCGGTTCTCGGCCCGCTGGTCATTGGCGTGTGCGCCGTGCCTGAGGAGGCGGAGCCCATGCTGAGGGAGATGGGCGTGAGGGATTCAAAAGACCTCTCGGCCAAACAACGCAAAGCAATTGAATCGTGGTTTTTGGAACAGTGTGAGAAATTCGGTTGGTTCGGTGGAACCGTGGTTATTCAGGCCGAACAGATTGACCTGGCGCTGCAGGCACAGGGCCTCAACTGGCTTGAGGTCGATGGTTTTC
>CAXGZM010000048.1:0-11260 GCA_964014165.1 uncultured euryarchaeote
GAATTGAACCGGGAGGCAGTTGAAGTTACTGTGGTTGATTCGAACGGCTACCGTGTCCTGGACAGGGGCGAAGTGAACAAGCAAATCGACCGTCTCAAACCCCTCGAAGATTGAGGGGTAGGTTGAAGCGTCGCCCAATTCTTGGGAAGGCTGAGCGATACCATGGTGAGCCTTGACGACGCCGTTCTCGCCCGACTTGAAAAAGGCGGTAAGCGCTACGAGGTGTTGGTTGATCCGTCCCTCGTGGAGGCGTTCAGAGAAGATCCATCAACGGTTGACATCAACGATTTTCTGGCCATGGACGAAGTGTTCCACGACGCTCGTGGAGGTGAGCGGCCCACAGAAGACGCCATTGCGAAGGTGTTTGGAACCCAAGACATCGAAGTAATCACCGCCACCATTCTTGAGAAAGGGTCCATTCAGTTGACGACGGCCCAACGGAAGCAGATGGTAGAAAACATGCGTCAGCAAATCATTCACCGCATTCATTCTGCCGCCGTCGATCCGAAAACAAAGTCGCCACATCCCAAAACTCGTATTGAGTTGGCACTGCAAGAATCCCGTTATTCTGTTGACCCTTTCAAGCGACTTGAAGAGCAAGTCAAGGATGCCATTGCAAAACTCAAGCCACTGATTCCGCTGTCCTTCGAAACGGTGCGCCTTGCGTTCAAGGTGCCGGGTTCGGCTTACGGTTCGGTATCGCAACTCCTCCGTTCCCACCAGCAAAAAGAGGGATGGTTGGAAGACGGTTCTTGGGCTTGTGTGATTGAATGTCCTGCAGGTATGAAGGGCGAAATCATCGGCCAAGTGATGCGTCGAAGTTCCGAGTCTGAAGTCAAGGAACTCGGTTCCTGAGCGCCGTGGGCGTAGGGTGGCCTTTATCATGGGTTGGCGAGTGGCCGCCAACGGAGAGAAAAGAATGTCCCAAGGTCAAGTCGGCGCCGAGCAGCGCCTGGTGACCCCGGGAATGGCCGTTGGGCCATCCGCCGGGAAGCGAGCAGGCAGCGGAATCATCGCTGCTGAAGATTCCTTTGTGGCCACCCAACTCGGTTGGCTGCGCGAACGAAACAACACGGTATCGGTCGACCCCATCAACGCCGCTTACATGCCTCGGTCCGGCGACCTCGTTGTCGGTATCGTTGCTGAGGTGCGAAACAACCTCTGGTTCATGAACATCAACGGGTCGTTCCAAGGGTTGCTTCCCATGTCGTTGGCTCCCTGGAAAGTGGAGTTCGGGGCTGCACGTCAACACATGGATGTTGGCGATGTGGTCCTCGCCCGAGTCCAAGAGGTCGACGAATGCCACAACGTGGTCCTGACCATGAAGGGTGTCGGCCTGCGACGCCTCAACCAAGGCACCGTGGAATCCATTCCTGTTCAGCACATTGACCGAGTACGTGGAGAAAACAACGCTCTTCTCCAGCGCATGCGCGATGCCTGCGACTGTCGAATCATGGTCGGTGAAAACGGCCGTGTCTGGATTGACGGCTCTTCCGACGGAACTTCTTGGGCACGTGCTGCCCTCCAACGATTGGTGAGCGAAGGCCACACGATGGCCTTTGAAACGATTCTTAGCGAAATGGAAAACGAAACGAAAGGTGATGCATGATGGGAGGATACGGAGATGTACAATTGCTCAACGACGACGGCAGTCGTCTTGATGGACGAAAAGTGGACGAGATGCGACCGGTAAGCATCGAAGCAGGTGTGCTTCCAGCAGCCGACGGCTCAGCCATGGTCACCCACGGTTTGAACGTCGCCGTCGCCGCTGTTTACGGGCCGATGGAAGCACATCCTCGTAAAATTCAACGGCAGGATCGAGCCGTGATCGATGTCCGCTACAACATGGCACCGTTCTCAACCTCTGACCGCATCCGCCCCGGTTTCAACCGTCGCTCTCGAGAGATTTCCAAAGTCACGGCCGAGGCGCTTGAATCCGTGGTGCTCGTGGAGCGCTACCCTCGCTCGAAGATCCGCGTCGAAATCGAAATCCTCGCTGCCGAGGCGGGTACCCGCTGTGCCGGCATTACCGCCGCTGCTGTGGCGCTTGCTGATGCCGGCATCCCCATGCGAGACATGATCGTTGGTGTTGCCTCCGGAAAGATCGAAGACACGGTGGTCCTCGACCTGGACAAAGCCGAAGACAACTACGGTCAGGCAGACCTCCCCGTCGGCATCTTGCCCAACACCGGAGAAATCGCCTTCTTGCAAATGGATGGCGATCTCTCTCCGGCCGAATACGAACTCGCCATGGAATACAACTTCAAAGCAGCACGGGAAATTCACGACATCATGGTCGATGCCCTTCAACGCCGCTATGAAGGAGGTGAGGCTTGATGGTTGAACTCGTTCCCGCCTTGCTTCGACAAGAACTTGCCCGGCTCGCCGAGGAAGACCAGCGCATTGACGGTCGTGGCCGTTGGGACCCCCGTGATGTCTCCCTTGAGACCGACTGTCTCTACAACGCTGAAGGCTCGGCCAAGGTTGTGATCGGCGGTACGGTCGTCTACGCAGGTGTGAAATTCGAACTTCGCACCCCTTGGCCCGACCGACCAACGCAGGGTTCCCTGATGTGCGGTGCAGAACTGCGCCCCGTGGCCGGCAGAAAATACGAGCCAGGTCCTCCATCGCCCGAATCGATCGAGCTCAGCCGAGTGGTTGACCGAGGCATCCGCGAGTCCGGCTGCATCGACATGGAGAGTCTCTGCATTGTTCCCGGCGAGAAGGTCTGGGGTGTCATGATTGACATTCACGTCCTCTCCGACCAAGGCAACATCTTCGATGCTTGCGGACTGGCGGCCATCGCAGCCCTGAGAACCGCTGTGGTTCCCGCCGAACGCTTTGATGTCGGAGAAGACCACACCCTCCAGGTCAACGGTACGCCCATCATGGCGTCGTTCACTCGTGTTGGCGGCCGATTTGTTCTTGATGCCAACGAGCAAGAAGAGTTGGGTGGAGATGAGCGAATTCACATCACCCTCGGGGATGAAGGCCACCTCCACTCTCTACAGAAGGGGCTAAAAGGGGTGTTCACTCCCGCCGAGTTTGCCGAGATCTTCGATGTGGCACAAAAGCGATGCGTGGAACTACGAAAACTCGTGGCAGAAAAGGAGGGGAACTGATTGGCAAAGCGAACCCAGAAAGCCGGCGCAACTGCACGATTCGGAGCACGCTACGGTGTCTCCGTTCGACGAAATGCAGGCTCAGCCATGGCCAAGCGGTCCCGAAAATACACCTGTCCTGTTTGTCAGTACCAAAAGGTTGAGCGCCAGTCGGTCGGCATTTGGTCGTGCAAGAAGTGCGGCCACACGTTTGCCGGTGGTGCATGGGAACCTTTCACCCGAGCCTCCGATGCCAACAACCGCATTCTCCGCCGATCCGTTGACGGTGCCACCACCGCAGACATGGCATTCATTGCGCAGGAAGCTGCCATGAATTACGAGCGTGAGTTGGCCAACCGCCCGAGCCTCGAAGAAGAAGAGTGAACGCACCTCGGTGTTGCCCATGTGGGAGTTGACGCTTCTCGTCCAGTCCCGAACCGTCACGGACACGCGTGCACTTGCGGCTTGTCTGGCCACCGACTGTGAAACGACCTGGAAGGACGAGGCATCGTTCTCCATTCAAATCAACGAGGCCGCCTGCAAAGACCTTCGGGCCATGTGGAACACACGCTTGCGTGGCCTTATCGCAACGGATTCAGTGCTGCAGGTCTTCGGAAAGCATTCTTGAACCCCGGACGTTGTCTTCGCAACGGTGAGAGCATGGCACAACTCGACCAACTCCAACTCGTCGTTGCAGAAGTACAAGCCGCACGTCAACAGGTCAGCAGCGTCCGTGCTCAAGTACAGGAACTCGAAGGAACCATCGCAGCGGTGGAATCTCAACCTGATGGCATGGCACTTCACCGACAAATGGGTGGTGTCCTCATCGAGGTGGCCGACCGGGTCGCCCTTCTGGCTGATCTCAACGAAACCTTGGCATCGCTCAAGGTTCACCTGCAACGTTTCACAGAGCGTGAACAGCAATTGATCGCAACGTACGACGAACTCAAACAATCCATGCAAGGTGCTCAGGAATGAGCACCGTGTCCGACAGCATGAAGGACGACCTTCATCAGCTTCACTCCTGGCTCGTCCAGTATACGAACAAGGGCCCTGTCGCCGTGATCACGGGAAAAAACGGTGACATGGATACGGTTGGATCTGCCGTTGCTCTCGCAGCCACCCACCCAAACATGCTGGCTTGCGGTCTCCACATCGGGCGTGTTGCAAGTCGCTACGTGGCCAAGCATCAGCCACCTTTTCGTGTGATGCGCGAGGATGCCACTTCTTGGCCGAAACAACTCGCTGCAGCCGTGGTTGTCGACGCCGCAGCACCCGATCAAGTCGGCGTTGCACTTCCAGATGTCCCGTTGTGCATCATTGATCACCACTCCACCGATGCATGGGAGTTGGGTCTGGATGATTTGCAACTCAAATGGGACGTCCGCTCCACGACGGAAGTGGTTGCAAGCTACCTTGAGCACCACGTTCCGTCGGCCTTGAGCCCGCCCGTGTGCGAATTTTTGCTTGCCGGTCTGGTCACCGACACGGCTCGATTTCGACATGCAAACGGGCATGCATTCAGTACTGCCGCTCGCTTGATTGAACGGGGTGGTGTGGACTACCAAGCGTTCATCCAAGACATGGAAGACGTTCCAACCTCACCCAGCGACCGAGGCGCCATTCTACGCGGGCTTCAGCGTGCAGAGACGACCGAGGCAGGACCGTGGACAGTCCTGCGAACCACGGCTGGAACCTTGGAGGGCAGGGTCGCCTCTGTTCTCAACGGTCTCGGTGCGGATGCCGTGGTGGTCACCCGCTCGAGAAACGGCTCAACACGCCTGACGGTCCGTGCACCTCGTTCAAGCGTGCTCGCAGGCCTTCACATGGGTCACATCATGGAAGATGTTGCTCGTTCCATCGGTGGCGAGGGGGGAGGTCACGACGGGGCTGCCGGGTGGTCGGGTGACGCTCATCCCATCGCTGCTGAAACCGCCTTTATTGACGCCGTTGCCAGAATCGAACGAAAGGAGAAGAACCCATGACCGTTATCGAGCCCCCTAGAGGACCCGGAACCATTGTTTCTCGCTGGAGAACAGAAGGACCCGTTGATTCGGACACGCTGATGGCGTGGAAGGATGAGCTGGACTGGCCATCGTGGCTTTCACTGGCCGAGGCGGCCCTCTTCATGGATGCGCCCGAACTGCTCGAGGCCATGCAGCCCCACTTGAGCCCTGGCGAAGAAGCAGTGCTTGGATTGATACGACGACGATGGCTCGGCGATACGCATCTCGGTGAAGCGATTGAAGCTGCGTTGACTGTCGTTCGGAACCCGGATACCCGAGATCTTGCCCTTGAAGGTCGACTGCGAATGGAACGGGGGTTGTTCCGGTTTGAAGCCGGCGACGCAGAGGGAGCCGAAGACGATTTGACGTGGGCCGAAACTCGGCTCAAATCGGTTGCAAAAGCAAGTCGAGACCACGACCTCTCACTTCTGAACAAGGCTGCCTATCACATGGCGCAAGGTGAAGCGCTCATGGCCCTCCAAGTGTACGGTGATATTTCTCGAACAGCCGGTCATGCACACGAAACCATCGCAATATCCCGCCTCGGAGCGAGTCGCATTCGTCATGGACTGGGCCATCTGTTTGATGCCGGTCGGCACGCATGGAACGCGCACAAGCACGCCATCATGGCCGTTCAACACCAGATGGCCATTGAAGCGGGGTCCATGTTCCTGGACTTGGCGATTGGCCACCAATCAGCAGACGCTCCTCCGATGCATATCCAAGTGGAGGAAGCGAAACCCCTCGACCTCGAGGATGAACCCCCAACGCTTTCAGTCCACCCCGATGACATCCACAGCGTCTTCGACTGGTGCGTGGAACACCTCGAAAAAGGCTGGGGCGGGCCCGAGCGCCCTGCCGTTCGCGCCATGCTAACCCTCGCTCACCGCCTCGAAAAGATGGAGAGGTTCGCAACGCTGATGGCTTCACCCGACCAGGTTCAGGATCCCATGTTGGCTGCAGTGGCCCAAGCGTGTTCATCCACACCCGAAGAAACGGAGGCGTGGGGCAAACGCTTGGCAGAACTCACGATGCTTTGAACGGTCATCCGGGCATCAGCGGTCTGCAAAAATAGCAGCGAGTTCTTTGAATTCCTCTTCCGTCCAAGCTTTCACAGGCGGTACGGTACCCCACCACTGAACGCTCCGGACGTTCTCGTCGTCGACCTTCCAGCTTGTCGGCGTGGTCGCTGGAACCACCACGTGGGCAACCCATCCTTCTGGGTAGTACGACTTGTTCCACGAAACGATGGTTCCGGTGAGGCCCGTTTCTTCCTGCAATTCTCGATGCAAGGCTTGCTCGGGCGATTCCCCGGACTCCATGTGTCCCCCAGGAATTTCCCATCCACGTTCAGGGTGTTCAACAAACAGCACGTGGCCACCATCGCCCATGTGGGTGCAAGTTTCCCCCGCACGCGTGACCCATGCCAGGACGAACCGAGGTCGTGATGCCGTCATGGTATCACGTCATGTCGGATTGAATGCGTTCGAGCCATGGTTCTGCCCACGTCTCGCCTGCTGCGAGCAATCGTCGTGCAAGGAAGAAAGCGGATTGGTGGTCGCCTCGTTCAACCATGGCCTCAAGTTTCACCTCATCGGGGTGGCGATGCGTTTCGTTCTCCTTCACAGGTTCAGTTTGCACGTCCTCCGATTCTTCAGTGGAGATGCGAGCGGTGAGCGCACGCATGCCTTCGAGAAATGCCGAACGGTGTTCCACTGTGGGGCCAGACCATGGTTGCTGCTGCTCGCCGTCCATGCCACCCTTGAGCCGCACGAGGAAACGGTCGCGTTCGTTCAAGTGAGGCCGGAGTTGCTGAACTTGGTCGTAGCACGACCACGCCTCGTCCATCTCCTCACGTCGTTCGTGGAGTCGGCCCATCTCCAGCCACATTTCATGATTGATGGGTCGATGGGCGAGTAAATGGCGAGCGAGATCGATGAACACCTCTTCATGACCTGCGGTTCTAAGGCGCTCAAGACGTCGTCCAAACACGATGTTTGCGCGCTGGTCTCGAAAATCCAACCGACGACACCGCTCTGAAAATTCCTTGATGCCAGAATCGACACTGCTCTTGCTGAGTTGCGTCCACCACGCATCGGGGTCGAGGGGGTCGCGGGCGAACGCAGCCTCAAGCAGTTCTCTACCGACGTTGAGGTAGTCGATGCCTTCCAGTTGGTCAAGGTTGTCCGGGTCCCGTCCGAGGACGACAAAGACATCTTCCAACACCGCTTGCAGGCCACCGGAATCCTCGTTCATCTCTTTCAACTCGGCGAGAAAACGCCAGTTTCGTTCATCGGTAAAATCGTGGAGTATGGCTTGTCGAGCGTTCTGCTCTGCCCAATCCATGTTTTCCCTTGCCCGCTCGGGATCGGTCTTTGCAAGGTTTGCAAACTTGCGGGCCGTTGAGCGATATCGGTTGCCTAAATTCCTGCGAGGGTGTTGCAGGAGATCTTGGCTTTCGGTCATTGTATCCCCTCACTGCACGGACATGAAACCGGATTTATCGACGCCAAAGTCGATGGTCGCATCGTAGCCTATCTTTGACGTCTTTCCGTCATCGTATCGGGACGGGTCAAGCGAACTTCCACGTTGGTTGCTCAAAATCACCGTGTCTTTGTCGGGTTGCCAGCGCGTCATCATTGCCCACTCCACTCGCACCGGGTCTGTGATGTCAATGTCTTCGTCAACGACGGTGACGATTTTCATGCTTTTGTGTCCGTCAAAGGCTGCCTGGATGGCTCGCATGCCATCGTCGGCGTTGACTTTGCGAATCTTCAACACGGCTGCGAGCCAGCCGCAACCGCCCTCTGTCATGTGGACGTCCACGCACTCCACAACGCTGTTAACGGCAGCTTTGATGGTTGGTGCCCGCGGCAAACCCATCAGCGTCTTGTGTTCCGCTTCGCCTGGAATCAGTGCGTGGAAAATGGGGTCGTTTCGATGGGACAAGCCGTCGATGGCGATGACCGGTTCTTGACGGACATCGTCAACGGTGCCGGTAATGTCTACGTAGGGTCCCTCATCGTCGTTTTCGAGGGTGATGCGACCCCACCACACATATTCAGCATCGGCAGGGACGTGAACGCCGTTGGGAGCCTCAACGAGGTTGAGTGGCGTCCCGTACAACTTTTCGTGGAGTGCTGCAGCAATGGTCAACTCGTCGATGTTTTCGTTGAAGGACATGGCTGCAGCGAGGAGGACAACCGGGTCGGGAGCGTTCACAATGGCGACGCTGACTTCCCGTCCTTGTTCACGTGCGTTCATGACCATGGTGCGAAGGTGGCGCGGGACCAAGCGGACAACAAGGTGGTTTTCGTCCCTGAGGAACTGGCGATGGAACGACACGTTTCGAATCCCTTCGTCCTGTGCGATGATGATGCTCGCAGAGGAATATCGGCCGCGGTCTTGTGGCCAATGGTGGGGAATTGGGATCGTTCGCAGGTCGACCGTGGGCGCCACGTTCTCGAAGCACGGTGCTTCTTCGGTGGAGACGATCACGGGTTCGCTCGGGTGGTCCATCGCCCATCCCAGCGTGTCGATGTATTCCTCGGGTTCAATGCCGATGGCAGCGCAAAGACGGTCCCGTGTCAACATGTTAACGGCTGCACGATGCCCCGGGCATTCCGGGATGTTGGCGAACACGGTCATGGCGTGTCCGCTTGCTCGAGAGTGGTCCAACATCCCGTGGATGAGGCTGACTTCGGATGTTTCTTCAGTCGCTGCACCGAGGTGGTCGCGGAAGGCCATGAGGGGTCCACTGGCCGGCGTTGTTTCAATGTTGTTCATGGTTGAAAGCATGGTGGAATTTTGAGATGGAAATCAAACGACGCCGCCCATGATTCGCCTGCTCAAAGGGATTTGATTAAATAGGGGCGGCAAGTCGGCGAAATGCTTCAATGAGGTGACCATGATGGGCAGAGGACTCTTCGCAGGTGCAAAGATGGCCAAAGACCGACAGAAATTCCGTTGGTCTGACCGCCGATACAAGAAGCGTATGCTCAAGTCTCGCGCAAAGCACGACCCGCTCGCAGGGTCCACCCAGGCCAAGGGTATCGTTGTGGAAAAGGTCGGTATTGAGGCCAAACAACCCAACTCAGGTATTCGCAAAGCCGTGAAAATCTCTTTGATCAAGAACGGCAACAAACTCACTGCCTTTGCTCCAGGCGACGGTGCCATCAATTTCATCGATGAGCACGACGAAGTCATGGTCGAAGGTATCGGCGGACGCATGGGTCGTTCGTACGGTGATATTCCCGGTGTCCGCTACAAGGTCATCCAAGTGAACGGTGTCTCGCTCGACGAGATGGTCCGTGGCCGAAAGGAGAAGCCCGTCCGCTGAGGTGTTGATGATGAGCGATGCAGAACCCGATGTTGTTGAAGTCAAGCCCATTGCAGGTATCGGTACGAAGGTGTTCGGTAAGTGGGACGCCTCCGAAGTAACGTGCCGTGATCCCGGTCTCGCTCCTTACATCAACCTCACCACCGTCGGTGTACCCCACACCGGTGGCCGCCACGCAAACGCATGGTTTGGGAAGTCCAAGCTCTCCGTGGTTGAACGCTACATCAACAAACTCATGCGAACCGGCGCCTACACCGGCAAGAAAATGGGCGCCATGAAAGCGTTTGAAGGCGCTCTTGACGACATCGCAGAGCGCTCAGGCAACAACCCGTTGCAAGTCTTTGTCGATGCCATCTGCTCTGCCGCACCCATGGAGGAAATTACTCGTATCAAGTTCGGTGCCGTCTCACAACCAAAGGCAGTGGACTCCTCACCCTCTCGTCGTCTTGACCTCGCCCTAGCCAACCTGGCCAAAGGTGCACAACAAGGCACGCACAAGTCCAAGCGGACGCTCAAAAACTGCATCATCAATGAACTGACCAAGGCCAGTGAGGGTGATGTCACTTCCTACGCCGTCGGCAAGAAGGAAGAACTTGAGCGCATCGCTGCATCCGCCCGATGATGCTGGTCGCTGAACACAGCGATTGCGCTTTGCGCTCGGGACAGTGGACGCAACACGAATGCAAACATTCATCCTGTGTTGGTTGATGTCCAATCATGACCAAACACGTGTTCGTCAAGTTTGTTTCCGACCCTGTCCTCGACCGATTGAAGTCCATCGTTGGCCTCGCTTGCGCCGCTCAAGCCGTGCGTGACGGCCACAAGGTAAGCGTGTTCTTTGCTGCATCCGGTGTCCGTTTCCTGGATTCCAATTTTCTAAGCGATCTTGAATCCGATGTGGGTTCTGACTCTACGATGGTTCACGGTTTCATGGATGCCCTCCTCGAAGGGGCTGATCTTCACTGTTCGTTTGCTTCGGTCAAAGCCACGCTTGGCCATGCTGAGGGCGACGGTGCGCTGTACGTTCCCGACGACAAGATTGCATGGAGTGGACCCCCGGGCGTCATTGCGCTGTCAACGGCTTCCGACGTGCAACTCGTGTACTGATTCACCCCCTGCCTGCGAGGCACTTAAGAACCCCTTTTCAGTGGGCGAAGTAACGAGAACACGGTGGTTACCATGGGACGCAAAGAAGACAACATCAAGAAGGCCACAGAAGTCATGCACATTCTTCCTCAAATCAGGAACTTGTGCATTGCTGCTCACATTGACCACGGCAAGACCACGCTCTCGGACAACCTCATCGCAGGTGCCGGAATGATGTCAAACGAACTCGCTGGTGCAGCGCGTGTGTTGGACTTCGACGAGCAAGAATCGGCTCGTGGTATCACCATCAACGCTGCTTCGGCTTCCATGGTCCACGCCGTTGAAGGCACGGACTACCTCATCAACCTCATCGACACCCCGGGCCACGTTGACTTCGGTGGCGACGTCACTCGTGCCATGCGTGCAGTCGATGGTTGTTTCATCCTCGCTTGTGCGGTTGAGGGCCCCATGCCTCAAACCGAAACCGTGGTTCGTCAAGCCTTGAAGGAGAAGGTGAAGCCTGTTCTCTTCATCAACAAGGTCGACCGCCTCATCAACGAGCTCCAAGTCACCCCCGAAGACATGATGGCCCGCTTCACGGAGACCATCAAGAAGGTCAACAAGCTCATCAAGCAATTCGCTCCAGAAGGCATGGGGAAGGCATGGCAGGTCTCCGTCCAAGACGGAACCGTCGCCTTCGGTTCTGCCTACCACAATTGGGGCATCAC
>CAXGZM010000049.1:0-11223 GCA_964014165.1 uncultured euryarchaeote
TGGTTCGCCATGAGCACGATGACGGCGTTGGTGGCGTCCTTTTGTTCCCGAGTCATGCCCATCAATTCCTCGATGGTGACGTCCTTGGTGATGACGTTGCCAAAGGTCGAGAAGCCGCGTTGAACAAGAGGGTTCTCGAGTGATTTTGCGATCGTTTGAGAGATCTCATAGCGGCGATTTCGGTTCACCTCGATGACTTGACGAAGACCGAACAACAGCGTTGCCATGATGGCGAGACCACCGAGGGCCTCACCCAAACTTGCGGCTGTGTCAAGGTTCATTCAATGCCCTCAAGATGCGTATGTCAATGCGTATGATTTCACTCGCTCTCTTGGAGGCCAGTGGAGGAAGCTGACGCAACGTCCTCGTCTTTGATTTGGAGCAGGACAAGGAACACAAGTGCCTGGAAGGCCGCACCAAACAAGAACAGGTTGGGGAAACTTCCGCCGGCCACATCGAGGAGGATCGGCGAAAGGGCGTTGCCTGCAAAGGCCCCGACGTTGATGAGCGTCATGTAAATCGAGAACTGTGTGCCTGCCACTTCCTTGCTGGTGACCGACATGAGGAAGGCCAGCAAGTTTGCACCCACAACGGCCCAGACCAGCGTCCAAACCAACCAGATCTGCAGCATCATCCCGCTGTCCGCCCATTGTCCACGCAGGGCGGACCACGCCACGGTCATGACGGTTCCCACGGCCACTGCCACGGTAAGCGTCTTCTTGGAGCCGAACTTGGAACCCAGCAAGCCACCGACGAGGAAACCGAGCATCGTCATCAGGAAGACCGGGAGGCCCTTGGCGTCAAGGAAATCTTGCGCATCCCAGTTCAATTCATCCACGAAAAGGAATTCCCATTGGAAGTCGATGACGCCCATGCCGGTGCCCATGCCACCGCCAATCCACATGATGGTGCACAGCACCAGGGCCATCTTGGCCGTGCTGACTGAAACCGCTGACCGAAACGCCGTTACAATTTCACCAAAGGTCATGACCTCGTCACCCTCTGCCGAGGAAGCCTCAGTGGATGCTTCGCTCCAAGGGAACATTTGGTCGCCCGGGCGCTCACGGACGAACAGTGGGATCAGCATGATGGCTGCCAAGACCACGATCTGAACTTGAAGAGCAGCGTGGAAGCCGGAATCGTTGAGCACGCGGCTGAGACCGAGCACGGCAAACATGGCACCGAAGCCCTTGGCGACGAACATCAGCCCGTTGGCGAGGGGCAACTCTTCATCGCTCAACGTGTCAACGGCCAAGGCGTCCGAACTGACGTCTTGAAGGGCCGCGAAGATGTTGTGAATCAGGAAGAACATGCCGAGCGTTTCCAAGTCAGAAGCGGGGTCGTCAACCAGAAGGAAGGCGGCCATCGTGAGCATCATGCCGAGTTGCGAGATGAGCACCCATGGACGGCGTTGGCCCATGCGAGGGAAACGGTAGCGGTCGATCACGGGCCCGAGGACCAACTTGCCGATGATCCATGGAATCATACCTGCGGAGATGAGGGCGAGTTTCTGGGTGTCGTCCATCGAATTGTTGTCAACGAGGAACGTGACAAGAACCGTGGCGATGAAAAACCACGGCACACCTTGAGCAAAATACAGCGCACAAACGGTCCCGAACCGAGCAAAGCGGCTCTCCTGCATGTTCAATCCCATGATGGGGCGATGCCACCGTTGAATCTAATACTTATCCCAGCAGACACGTTGTTTTCCCCAAAAAATGAGAACGAGTAAACCAGCGAAGAAGAGCGAAAGGTTGAGGAGAACCATGCCGTATTCGCCATGATGCTGCCCCCTGAGACCTTCCGGTCGTGGTACAGCGAGCATCAGGCCGATTTGTCCTGGCTGGATAAGCCGTCGAGGCATCAATTCCGCTGGCGGCTGGTCAACGACCGGTGGGTGACGGCAACCCGTCAATTTTCCACGGCGAGGTCCTTGCAAACCATGCTGACCAAACAAGCCCCACGGGACGTCTACATCGGGACGGCTGCATGGCTCTCACCGCTCAACCTTCCAAAAATCAGCGACGAGCAAGCTCCGCATCCCGTCCTCATCGACCATCTGGTCGTGTTTGACGTGGATTTTCAGCCGTTCTGCTACCCGCGACTTGAAGAAGCGAGGAAGGCCACCCATCGACTCTTGGCGTGGATTGAAAGCAACGAGGACCTCGCGTTGCTCTGCATCAGTTACAGCGGCGGGAAAGGCTTCCATCTCATCTTCCGGGACAACGACCGCTCCCTGTTTGCCATACCCGACCCACAACAACGGGAAGAGGCGGTTCGGGCTGCACGGAGTGACCTTCTCAAGCGAGTCTTGGCGCAAGGATTCCCGGTTGACACCACCGTGACCGCAGACACTCGCCGAATCATTCGTCTTCCAGGTAGTCTTCACGGCACAACCGGTTGGGCTTGCACTCGCATCACGCAGGAACAGCTTGCGACGCCGCTCAAATCGTGGGTAAAGACGCTTCCGAAGCACCCCCAGGCTCAGCGAATGCCGCGCTTGGCCTTCGGATGGCGCTCACTCCTACCACAATGGAGATCCAACTCACGGAAAACCGGCAAGACCCATGTCCCGAAGACACCGCCCAACAACCTGATCACCGTGATGCAGTGCAGCACGCAAGTGGTCGGCACCAACGGACGAAGCGCTTTCATGGCGTGGATTCCAAGACGCTGGGATTCAGGGCACATCGACGCTGTTGCTCAACGTTTGAAGGGCTTGGGCTGGGGGCCTGTTCACCGGTTTGAGCACCAAGAACAGACGTTGCTGGTCGGGACACGAGCGGTTCCAAAGGAACAACTTGCCAAAGAAACCGCCTCCATGGGATGGGTCAACATGAGCAATGCGATCAAACACTACGGTCACGCTTGGGTCGACCTCACACCGGTCATCACCGACGAAGAGCAGCAAGATGGTTTTCGGCATCTCGGGCTTTGGGAGTTGGCCGGTAACGGCGATTCGCGCTCACCCTTTTCAGCCACCCACTTGGAGGTCTTGCGCAGGCTGGGTGTCGAGGTTGACCCGGGCGATACGGACCTTGCAGGCCGTGCAGAGCCCGCCATGCGGATTGTTTCAAAAAAGTGAACGATTATATGCCGTCAAGATAACAGTCGTACTGCCCAAGCGAGCAGAAATGCGATGACCTGCCACCGCATGCGGTGGGGACACCAACCGACTGCGGGGCCCGGGCAGCCCCGCAGTCATTGAGATGATCACCATGAGTTTCCTTCAACGCATCCTGAGCAGTTTGTTTGGAGGTGGCTCTGCGCCACAACAATCCTACAGTTTCGGTCAACCCGATGCAGGGTATGCCGGCGCATCCTACGGCGGCGGCGGCGCTTACGGCCGAATCATCAGCATGATCGGCACGACCGGAAAGAGCGAAGCAGAAGTTCGCTCAGACCTTGCTGGATTCTACTTCAACCCGGCCATCGTCGACAAGCTTTGCGCCACCCCGGCATTCCGCCAATTGATGGGCTGGGGCTGATTCACCCGGTCGCCTCAAACGAGTTTTGCCCCACCGGTACCTTTGGCCTCAAGATGGTCAAGCAACCAGAACAATCCGCCCCAGATGGATTCTTCACCTTCACCGGTTTTCTGAACGTTGACCATCATGAAAATGTGAATCACTCGGCGCCAGCGGCTGGCGAACATGCGCACGTAGACGCCGCAGAAATCTTCGACCAGGTCGAGGGACAGGTGCCCGTTTTTGGCCAAGACGCCGATGTTGTTCATGCCGATCATCAGGGCGTTCATGGCGTCTTTTTCTTCCCGGGTCAACGCCGCCAATTCCTGAGGTGTTAACTCGTCGTGGAGTTTGACCGTGCTGATGGAAAAGCCACGGTGGACGAGCGGGTTGTTCATGTGCGCTGCCAAATCACGACCGATTTCATACCGGCGATTTTCGTTCCAGTGCTTCATTTGGCGAAGACTGAACAGAAGGGTGAACAAGATGGCAATACCGCTGACGGCCTCGCCGATGTTGGCGGCGGTCTCGATGTCCATGATGCGGAATGAGCCACGACCTCTTCATGTAGATTATGCCTCGACCACGAACGTCATCGCCGGGGAATCGCTTATACTGACGACGGTTGATGTCGCACCATGGCACCAACAGGCACCATCGCCTTCCTGATGATGTCCCTCATGGCCCTTTTCGGCGTAGAATACAACGACCCTTGGCAAATCCTTGGCAACGCCATTGAAACCGCCATTGGATTCCTTATCCTCGGCATCTTGGCGCTGATTTACTTGTTGGGGTTGATTCCAAACCCTTTCCCTTGGATGTTGGGTTGACAGCCCGAGAAGGAAGGTCACACCGTGGCCGCTTCCGTCAAAGCGGGGCGATGACGGTGGTGGCTTCACGGAGCCATTCGAGCGAGGGTGAGCACGAGTTCAACCTGAACGTCCTCGTCCTGGTCGTTGAACGGAATGGTGCTCTGGACGTCCAGTTCAACCTCCACCACCACCGAGAGCGGGGCGGACGGTTGCGCCGTTGTCGATGCTTCCAATGACGGCCAAGCCATGTGGAGCACGATGTCGCTGCAATCGTTGGCTTGACCGGACGTCGTGGCATCTTGGGCCGCCTCACCGCCTCCTCCTGTCATTTCCAAATCGACCGAAACGGTGTCGCAAGCGGCATCGGCGGCGGCCGTTTCACTGTAAGAGATGACCGCATCGATGCGGGTCAACGACCAGCCGTCATCGCTGTAATTGGCTGCGAGGCTCACCTCCACCTCGTCGCTTTCGCCGTTCTGAAGCACCAGCGTCTGCGTGTCGGTCAGCGTGAGGTTTTCATCCACCAACCCGCCTTGAGCGTCGTCCGGGTTTGGGTCGAAGCTTGTATTGATCGATGCATCGTAAAAACTGTTCAAACCGAAGAGCACGAGACACACCACAATGTAGGCCAGGAAGGGGCGGTCGTCCCGGTCAGCTGAAGGAAGAAGCAGCGGATTGAACATTAAGCCACACCTCCTGCACCAACAAAGGCAAGGCAGACCGAAAAGAGCACACCGGCCACGGTCATCATGACGAGTTTGTACAAATCCCCGTCCTCAAAGACCTCAACCTTTGGCACGCGCCTCGACGCAGAGTCTTCCATTAGGCCCTCGAACACACGGTCTTCCCAACCGATGGCAAAGGCCAACGCCACGCCAATGAGCGCTGCAGATAGCAACTGAGGGAGCGGGACAAACGCCTGAACAATTTCGAAAAAGCCCGAAGCCCACACGGTGATGATGAGCAAGGCCAGGATCCTCACCCGACCACGAATGTGATCGTCCAACAGTTCAAAGAGATTAAACCGCAGTGCCAAGAGAATGACGATCAGCGGACGAAGGAGGCCATAACTCCCCTGATTGACGAAGTAATCCCATAGTTCCTGAAATTCCCCCTCCTCAAGCACCAGTTGAACCACCATGTTGAGAAAACCGATCATCAAGTAGACCATGGCAAGAACTTGCAGGGTTTTGTCCCGGTATTCTCGTTTGATGGTGATCTCTTTCCAAAGGATGACCATCATGGCGACCGAAATGAACGTGTAGGAGAGGGTTGGCCATTGTGTTCCCCAAAAATTCACGCCTCCGTAGGGAGAGGAAATTGGGAAAAAGAGGAACGGCCATCGCAGGGTTCCAGCACCCATGAAGGCGAAAAAGATCAGCCCTGCCGCAATGGAAGCGTTCCGCAGCGTGTTGTCCTCATCGCTGCGATAGTTGAGGTAGGTTCGAACCAACAACACACACCCCAAGGACCAATAGACCACAATGGCATACACCCAATAATTTCCGATTTTGCTGAATTCCTCGCTGTCCGCATCGTAGGCCAGAATGAACATGACCAACAGCCCGGCGGCGACGGCCCCAAACCACCCATACAACGACTTGCGCGAGGTGGTCAGCACCAAGGGGTACATCATGGTCAAAACAAAGATCTGCGCTACGGTCAGGACATTGAGCGTGATAGCAATGTTCACGAAGAGCGCACGCAGTGAATCGGAGTACCCCAAGGAATCCTGATTGCTCTGAACGATGTAGAGAATGAAAACGAGGGCGTTGACCAAAAACAACATCCCCAACTGAACCAAAGTCATCCTCGAGTGAAGGTTGGATTTGGTTTGCTTCATCCCGAGCCACACCAGCGCCGAACCCATCAAGAACGAGAGCCCCAAAGAGAGGATGTTCAGTTCGGTCGCCGCATCAATGGCCATTGATGAACCACAGCCGTTCTTCACATATCAATTTCTACTCGGCGGAGAATTACGAAGAAAGGTTATGCAGATGGGCGGTGGACGCTGGGGAGTCGTCCCTGCTTCACAGCACCAGGAAATCCTCGTCGCTTTGGCCTCCCTCATACGCGCAAAGCGGTATGGCTTGGCGCTTGACATCATTGCCCAAGAGCTTCAGCGTTAGAGCAACGACGCGTTCATTCCATTTGTACAAAACGGCCATCCGGCATCATTTGCCACCGGCGTCCATCCGGATGCGCGTAGACGGTTTCGCCGGTCGATTGATCGTACGAACCACCGTGAGGCAATTGAGTATAATTTTCAATCACGGACGGTGTAGGAATGCTTGAGATGACAGGGAAATGCGCCACTGCACCATCAAGAGGAGGGAGGTCTGGCTGGATTTTCTCGCCAACAGGATGGGCAACACCGTCGGTCCCACTGTCGACCCCGGATGGCGATTGTTGGTCGCCCGTTCGACGATGGCGTACGGCAAGGGCACCCACTACCGCCAACCCGATGCCTGCGAAAAACCCGATAAGACCCGCTGATACGATGGGTCTTGACGCCGACGCATCCAGTGGGAAAGCATCGTCACCGTCCATCACGCCGTCGTTGTCATCGTCCTCATCAACGATGTTGGCGAGTCCGTCGTTGTCAGCATCATCGAAACACGACGTGGCATTAACAGAACCCTCGCCCAGCGTGGTGGTGCCAACAGGACACGGGGTTTGATTGGTGGAGGCTGTGGTAGGGACAAAGAACCCTTGCTCTGCTGGAATGCATGCATCCTCGCCCGAGGCAGGTTGGTATGCTCCCAGCGGACATGCCGTCGCTGAGTCAGAGGCCGTGGAACTCACCATGTAACCGGGTGCTGCTTCTTTGCACCCCATTGACCCCTTTTCGTCCGCGAAGGTGCCTAACGGACAACGGATTTGTTCTGTCAGGGCCTCTACAGGTACAAAATGTCCTACATCCGCAAGCAAGCACGAGAGATGGCTTTGCCCTCCTTCATTTGGATTATAAGTTCCTGCTTGACAGGCTATCTGGTTCGTTTGAGCAGTTTGATTCACATAGTGGCCTACATCGGCAACCTCACACGATGCTTGCCTGGAACGAGGTTGGTATGTTCCGGGCATGCAAGCCGTCTGATCGGACTGGCCGGAGCTCGAGACGTAATGCCCCGGACTTGCATCATCACAGAAGACTTGCCCTGATGTAGGCTGATATGTCCCTATGGCACATGGGTTTTGGCTTGTTGCAGCAGTTTCATCCACATAGTACCCTGCATCTGCGTCATCGCAGGATGATTGCCCTTGGAGAGGCTGGTACGTTCCGAGCGGGCAGGCTGTTTGGTTTGTTTGCGCCTGGTCTGAGACGTAGTATCCAGGGTAAGCATCATCACAAAATGTTTGACCCGAATTGGGCTGATAAGTTCCAACAGCACAGACGGTCTGGTTTGCTTGACCCTGAGCTGGCACAAAGTGCCCTGGGTCGGCATCAACACAAGCACTGGAACTCGAAGAGCCCGTGTTCGGATTGAAGGTGCCGGCATCACAGGCTGTTTGGGTTGTTCCTGCAGTTTCATCCACATAGTACCCTGCATCTGCGTCATCGCAGGATGGTTGCCCTTGGAGAGGCTGGTACGTTCCAAGCAGGCAGGCTGTTTGGCTCGCTTGCGCCCTGCTTGGGACATGGTACCCAGCATCGGCATCATCGCAAGATGTTCGACCTGAATTGGGTTGATAAGTTCCAACTGCACAAGCGGTCTGATTTAGTTGACCTTGCGTTGGCACAAAATGCCCCGGGTCTGCATCAGCACAAGCACTGGAAGTTGAAGACCCCATATTCGGATTGAAGGTGCCAGCATCACAGGCTGTTTGGCTCACTGCAGCCGTTTGATCAACATAATACCCTGCATCTGCATACCGACAGGCGGGTTGCCCTTGGAGAGGCTGGTACGTTCCGGGCTGACAGGCTGTTTGGCTCGTTTGCGCCGGGTTTGGAACATGGAATCCGGCATCGGCATCATCGCAGGATGTTTGACCTACATCCGGCTGAAAAGTTCCCGCCGCACATGCGATTTGGCTGCTTTGCCTGGTTGAGGGGACAAAGTAGCCCCTGCTGGCTTCAGTAGCATACATCGACCCCGGTGTCGGGACGTACTTCCCTGCAGGCGAGTCAAGACAGATGTATCTCCCATAGTGACCTGCATCACATTTTACGCTTCGAATTGAGTCCGCCGGGAAGGCATCAACTGGATCGTACACGCCATCACCGTCTCGGTCACCGTCAATCATCATCACAGTGCGATTTGTCCCAAGACTGCTGGTTGGAGTGGGCGTGCGTTTGTTGGTTGTCCCACCGTTGCCCAGTTGGCCAGGATCTCCGTAACCCCAGCATGAAACTTGCCCATTATCGAGAACGGCACAGGTGTGGACCCCTCCCGAAGAGAGGGCGACGGCGGTGCGGCCTGTTCCTAGACTACTGGTAAGTGTCGGTACAGCGCTGCCGGTTGACCCTCCGTTGCCGAGTTGGCCATAATCACCACCGCCGCCTTGAGATGTGCCGGCGCCCCAGCATGAAACCAAGCCATTATCGAGTATGGCACAGGTGTGCATCCCTCCTGCAGAGATTGCGAGAGCTGTGCGCCCCGAACCAAAACTGCTGACCAAAACAGGTGTGTTTTGCTTGAAAGGCGCACCCCCATTTCCTAACTGACCATGCCATCCCATGCCCCAGCATGAGACTGCCCCGTTATCGAGAATGGCACAAGTGTGGAAAGATCCAGAAGAAAGCGCGACCGCTGTGCGACCAGTGCCAAAACTACCGGTAAGTGTGGGCGTTAAACTATAACTCATACCGTTACCTAACTGGCCAAGGTCAGAACCGCCCCAGCATGATACTGAGCCATTATCAAGCAAGGCACAAGTGTGATACTGTCCAGAGGAGAGGGCAATAGCGGTACGACCTGTTCCGAGACTGCTGGTGAGTGTTGGTACATTGGTACCGGTTGTCCCACCGTTCCCCAGTTGGGCATAGTCTCCATAACCCCAACATGAAATTAAACCATTATCGAGAAGAGCACAGGTATGAGCTGCTCCAGAAGAGAGTGCAACAGCGGTACGTCCTGCACCGAGACTGCTCGTCGTTACGGGTAGAGTGCTGTTTTCCGTTCCACCATTGCCCAACTGGCCATTATCCCCTCGCCCCCAGCATGAAACCGAGCCGTTGTCGAGAATGGCACACGTGTGATCATAACCTGCAGAGAGGGCAACGGCAGTACGGTTTGTTCCGAGAGTACCAACTGATGTGGGCGTAGTGACGTTGATTGTGCCACCATTACCCAATTGTCCGGACAATCCCTCACCCCAGCAGGAGACCGAACCGTTATCCAGTATGGCACACGTATGTGCTCCTCCCGAGGAGATTGATTGTTCTTGAGTATCGAGATACGAATGCGCTTGAAAAATCGTGTATGTCCCGTCCCCATCAAAATCACGTTCTGATAATGCTGCAGTACGGCTGGAGCCAAGGCTGCTCGTGGGCATTGGCGGGAATGTGCCAAATAATACTCCTTTGCCCAGGTACAAAGCGAGCCCCCAACACGAAACACTCCCGTTGTCAAGGATGGCGCAGGTGTGGTACTCGCCGGATGAGATACCCACGGCCGTGCGACCCGTGCCAAGGCTTCTGGTGAGCGTGGACGTGTTTTTGTTCGTTGTTCCTCCATCACCCAATGTGCCGTAACGTCCCGATCCCCAACACGAAACACTGCCGTTGTCAAGGATGGCGCAAGTGTGGTAACCTCCTGAAGAAAGCGATACGGCCGTGCGATTCGCACCAAGGCTGTTCGTGAGCGTTGGCGTGTTTTTGTTCGAGTTTCCTCCATTGCCCAATTCGCCGAACACATTCGATCCCCAACACGACACACTACCGTTGTCAAGGATGGCACAGGTATGGTCATCTCCGGAAGAAATCGCCACGGCTGTGCGACCCGTGCCAAGGCTGCTCGTAGGCGTAGGGGTGGTTTGAGGTGGTGGGAAAGTTTCGGTTTCTCCATTACCCAAAGCTGTTCCACCAATACCCAAATGGCCGTAGTATGCGCGTCCCCAGCACGAAACACTCCCGTTGTCAAGGATGGCGCATGTATGACCGTATCCAGAAGAAATCGCCACGGCCGTACGACCCGGACCAAGGCTGCTGGTGAGGGTGGGCGTGTTTTTGTCCGTTGTTCCTCCATTCCCCAATTGCCCGTCGGAATTGAGTCCCCAGCACGAAACTTGGCCAGTGTCAAGAATGGCGCAGGTGTGGTACTCGCCGGATGAGATTGCCACGGCCGTGCGACCCGTGCCAAGACTGCTCGTGAGCGTTGGCATTGATTTGTCAGATGTTCCACCGTTGCCCAATTGGCCTCTAACTCCGTCTCCCCAGCACGCCACATCGCCGTTGTCGAGAATAGCACAGGTATGTGCTGCTCCTGAAGAGATCGCCACGGCCGTGCGCCCTATGCCGAGGCTGCTCGTGAGGGTGGGCGTGTATTTGTTGGATGTTTCACCATTACCCAATTGGCCGTTAGAACCGCGTCCCCAGCATGAAACACTCCCGTTGTCGAGAATGACACAGGTGTGCATCCCTCCTGCAGAGAGCGTGGTATCGGTGAAAACTGATCCCTCTTGGAAGCCAGGTTTGTTGAGTTGTGATACGTGGAGAATAACATCATTTACGGTTTCTTTTTCAGGAAGCGTTGTTCGGTTGTTATCGATCAGTGCATCGGTTGCCGCTGTAATTCCCAAGAAAATCATCATGCTTGAAAGAAAAATCGCTGTCAACAACTTCTCGCCACTGTCAGATGAAACCGCCATCGTTGACCATCTAAGCGACACTCAAAAATAAAATTTTGTCCGTAGAATGATTGTGGCTGACAGGTATGGTTTTCTTCGGTTAAAAACGCAGCGAGGAGGCTGGTTTCATCCTTGATGAGTCCTGCTTGGAGCAA
>CAXGZM010000050.1:0-11130 GCA_964014165.1 uncultured euryarchaeote
CCTCACCGCTCTTGTCGCGGAAGGCCTCGATTTCATCGCGACTGGTTTCATGACCGGGAATGTCGAGTTCCGTTGCGCTTGCAACGAAGTTCACCACGGGCCCTTTCCAAGCAGGGGTGCCGTCAGCATCCTTGTCGAGTTTCATGAAATAGTTCGCATTCTGGCCCATTTCACCGGCGGAGCGGACACAAAACGGACAGTCCGTGTCCATGAACTCAACCAGCAGCCACTGGCCTTCAGCATCGCCCGCCGTCCAGTTGGCGGTGAGATAACTCTCCATGTCAAAATCGACCCAAGCACTGCCGTTGTACGCCTTGCCTTCGAGGGGCGGCGCTCGTTCGCCGACTCCGGTTCCGGAAGGGATGGGGTTGGTGGTTACGGCCAGCACAATGATGGCCACGAAAAACAAGGCCATCACGCGAATGAGGGTGTCGGTTCGTACGTCTGCTTCGGTGTTGTTCATCATGGTCGTTCACTCCAGTCCAATTTCCTCAAGAAGGCATTCGGCCGTGTGGCGAATGGCATCCTCGCTGTTCATGGAGACGTCAAAGCCGCTGGCCAGCATCTTGTCGATGCCAAGGCGGGCGCGGGGAATATCACCGGCCCAACCGCGGTCGCCACCGGTGTATTCGATGCTGGCGTCATGGCAGCCGGTGACCTCGACAACGATTTCAGCAATGCGACGCACGGAAGCCGTGTCGTGGCTGCCGAGGTTGTAAAGATTGAGCGGTTCGTTGGCGTGTTCCATCACGTGGAGAATGCCGTCCACACAGTCGCCGACCTCCATGTACGACTTTTCCTGCAGGCCGTTGCCAAGGACCTCAAGTCGGCTCGGGTCCTTCTTGAGTTTGTGAATAAAATCGAAGATAACGCCGTGGGTGCCTCGCGCACCGATGATGTTCGCAAATCGGAAAATCCAGGCGTTGAGGCCGAAGGTCCCAACCCAACTGCTGATGAGGCCCTCCCCGGCTTGCTTGCTTGCACCGTAGAGCGAGATGGGCATGCAGGGGCCGTGGTTTTCAGGCGTGGGCATGGGGGCGTTCTCGCCGTAAACAACGGAACTTGAGGCAAAGGCAATGTCCTTCACATCGTTGAGACGCATGGCTTCGACGATGTTGTACGTTGCCACCGTGCCCTGCTTGAGATCGGTGTCCGTGATGCGGGTGCCCAGACGGATGTCCGGGTTGGCAGCGAGGTGAAACACGCAGTCAATGTCCATCGCCATCGCTCGACCGACGTCTTCTGGACTGCAGATGTCGCCTTCAACCAACACGACTGCGCCGGTGTCAAGGTGGGCCTGAATGAAGGACAGGTCCCCACTTGACAGGTTGTCAATCACAACGACCCTATCACCACGAGCGACCAAGCGGTCAATGAGGTGCGAGCCGATGAAGCCCGCTCCACCCGTGACCAAGGCTCGCATGGTTTGACCACCAAAACCGCTCGTATAAGGCAAATGGTCACCGCCATCAAATCGACATAGCGTTAAGTCTGTTGAGGTGAATGCTTCGGTTCCTGAGGAACCAGAGCCTTGGGGGAGGTGAACACATGAAGAAATCTGAAACTGCAAAGCAAACCGAAAGCCTGGACAACAACATCCTGGTGGGTTACGTCCGCCGAAGCAACGCTGGAGGTGCCCTCAAGCTCTCCATCAACACGGCGGCGTTCGCTGACTGCAGCACGTACATGACCAGCGACGGACAATCCTACGTCCCGCTCGTCATCTCGATGGGCGCCCTGCAAAAGGTGCTCTCCGGCGAGCGTGCGGTCACCACCGTGACTCAACTCCACGACTGAGGCGTGGACGGTCGAGCCATCGGAATCCTTCTCTCAGAGAAGTACAACGCCGTTTGGTTGCCTGCGGGCAGGGAAACGGACATATCTCCTTTTGTTGCGTTTTTATTTAAACATCCATATATAGAACCTCACTGACGGTAGACCGTGCCACAAGGCGACGACCGGGACCGTGCGGTGAAGCCGCGCATCATCGCCGGTATGCCCATGTACAACGAGGAGGAGACGATCGGCTCGGTCGTCACACGAGCTCTTCGGTACGTTGACGAAGTGATTTGCATCGACGACGGCTCTTCCGATGCCAGCGCCCGAATCGCCGAGGCATGCGGTGCAACCGTCATCCGACACCGTGTGAACCGCGGCTACGGAGGTGCACTCAAGACCCTGTTCCTGCGCGCCACCGAAATGGATGTGGATGCGTTGGTGCTGCTTGACTCCGACGGTCAGCACGAAACCAGCGACATTCCGAAGTTGCTTCAACCGATTCTCGATGGCGAGGCTGACTTCGCCATCGGCTCTCGCTTTGTCGACGGAGGAGGTGGCACCGACATGCCCGCTTACCGTCGCTTGGGAATCAAAGTCATCACCGCCGCATCCAACCTCTCCAGTGACCTCGGGATCAAAGACACGCAGTCCGGCTTCCGAGCGTTTTCACGAACTGCACTCGAACGACTCCGCTTTGATTCTGAAGGAATGGAACTGTCGTTGGAAATGTTGGAAGACGCTCACGAGAAGCAACTGCGAGTGCTCGAGGTGCCGACCGTCATTCGCTACGACGTCCCCAAGGGTTCCAACTTCACGGCCGTCTCCCACGGGTTCACCGTTATGACGTGGGCGGTGCTCTCCCTTTCTCAGAAAAAGCCGCTCCTCGTCCTCGGCCTCCCAGGGTTTGGACTGCTAGCAACCGGCGCCGCCATGGGAACCCGTGCAGCCCAAGACTTCACGCTGCAGCTTGACAACATCATCGGTGCTGGCTTTTCCGCCGTCTGGATTGGATTGCTCGGACTTTCGCTGATGGCCACCGGCCTCGTTCTGCAGAGCGCGCAGCGATTCCTCCGCCTGCTTCTCGTGCGTGAGTTTGGATTGGACTGAAGTCAGCCCATGACCCTCGCTGCGAGCGCGAGGACGTACGGAATCGCAAACAGACCGAAGAAGACAAACATGGCGATGCGAACGGTCTTCTGGTTCTTCTCGTCCTTCTCGTTTTGTTCAATGCACGCTTGTTGCTTGCACACCCGAGGATCGGCTTTCACCGAGATCGGCTCGTGGCAAATTCGGCAGTGCTTGTGAGGTGCTATTTTCCCTCCACCCTGCATGTTTCCGATGAACTGGCTTGATTTCTTGGCCACCATGTCCTTCACTTTCTTTGCATCCACCACGTCGTTCACCTCATGCTTTGATGACGGTCCCGTCGAACAACTTGCCGTCCAGGGCATCGTCCAATCGTCGAATGTCTCTTCCGTCCAAGACGGCCAAGTCCAAGCCTGCTTCCATCGCAACGGCCACGGCGACAGGGTCAACGACAGCGGATGCCCCCGGTTCAAGCGGCTCTCCAACGCCCACGATGGCGCCGAGTTCCTCGAGGGTCATCTCGGTGAGTGCCTTGGCGTCGGTGTGCGTGCGTGGATCGTTGGTGTACACGTGCGAGACGTTGGTGGCGATGATGCAGTGCCTCGCATGAACGGCCGCTGCAAGTTTCACCGCAACCGTATCGGTGGTATGCCCGGGCACGGTACCGCCCATCACCACCACGTGATGGTCGTCCAGCAGGGACCGTGCTTCATCCACGGTATGGGGGACGGAGGGGGCGACATCGCATCCGATGTCCAACAGCACCTGCTGCAGCACCGTCGCATTCAGTCGCGTACCTGCGATGCCAATCTCATCGAGCCGGTGCGGTGTTGAAACGGTGGCTTTGGCCAGTTCAATTCCTTCGCGTGCGGGGAGTCCCCCGCCCACGACGAGGGCAAGACGACGACCGTTGCCCTGAAGGTGAACCACAAGCTGACGAAGTTGACCCATCCACGTGGACCTGGCTTCGGCTTCCTCCGGTCGAAGGAGGCTCCCACCGAGGGCAACGACGTGCACGGGGCTCATGGTTTGCCTGCGACGCGCCCATGCTTTCATCCTATCCCTCGCAAAAGGCATACTCGGGAGATACTGCGGCGAAGCGGGCGAGGTTTGAAGTGCCCCGCCCCAGCCCAACAAAAGGGGGAAGCACCATGGCAGACGATGCAAAGTTGTCAGCACGCCGGATGCGCCTCAAACTGGCCCTGGAAGACCTGCGAGAAATGAAGGGCTTTGGCACCGAGCTCGTCACCCTCATCATACCGCCCGACCGACAGGTGTCCGACGCTCGCTCCATGTTGCAAAACGAGCACGGCCAAGCAGCGAACATCAAATCCAAAGGCACCCGGAAAAACGTGCAAGGGGCGATTGAATCGGCCATTTCAACGCTCTCCCGCTACAAGACGCCGGGTGAACACGGCTTGGCGATTTTTGTTGGCTCGATCATCGTTGGCAACAACAAAAGCCGCATGGTCAACATCGTCATTGAGGACCCACCCCAGCCGCTGATTTCGTTCCGGTACCGCTGCGATTCAAGGTTTGAATTGACGCAACTCGAAGAAATGCTCGTCGACAAAAAATCGTACGGACTGTTCGTGATCGACCGAGCAGAAGCCGCCTACGGCATCGCCTCTGGCAAGCGAATTCACGTGCAAGAATACCTCGTCTCCAACATCATGGGCAAGCACCGGCAGGGTGGTCAATCCGCTCAGCGTTTTGAACGGCTCATCGAAGAGGCTGCTCACAACTTTTTCAAGCGTGCCACAGAGCACGCATCCTCCTATTGGCTGCCTCACCTCGAGAACATCCAAGCCGTCATCATCGGCGGACCGGGCGCCACCAAAGATTTCGTGGTCAAGAACGAATATTTCCACCATGAAATCGCCAAAAAAATCGCCAAGACCACCTTCGACGTTGGTTATTCCAACGAGTCGGGCGTTCGTGAATTGGTTGAGAACGCCGGGCAACTCATGGGCGAGATTGAGCTTGACGCCGAGCGGCAGGTCATGAATCGGTTCCTTGAGGAATTGATTCGAGCCCATCCCAAAGCGACCTACGGTGAAATGATGATCAAACAAGCGCTTGCCAACGGTGCGGTTGACACGCTGCTCATCTCGGAGGGACTCCGCGGCAACATCATCAAAATGCAGTGCAAAAAGTGCGGCCACGGCAGTGAAACCGACTGGGAAGCACGCCTGACACGTCAGCAGGAGCTCCCTTCATGCCCGTCTTGCGGCGCCTCGGGAGATTCCATCAAGGAGCTTTCAAGTCATTCCATCATCGATTCCTTGACCTCCCTTGCGGAGGACGGTAACTCACAAGTTACCTACATCTCCGTGGACACCGAAGAGGGTTCTCAACTGATGCAAGGGTTTGGGGGCTTGGCAGCCATTCTCCGCTACCCCATGATGTGAGGTGAAGTCGTGGACCTTCTCAAGAACGAAATCTTGCCACTCGTTGAGCAAGCCGCCAAAGGCATGGGCGTTGATGCGACCCTCATCCCCCGGATGTTGCAGCCCGCACGAGAATTGGACCAAGGCGACCTTTCGCTCCCCTGCTTCCCCTTCGCAAAGGCCCTGGGCATGGCTCCGCCTGCCATCGCAGAGCAACTGTGTGAGGCCATCCCGGACCATGCCGCCGTGGAAAGCATCACGGCCGTCAACGGCTACCTCAACATTCGTGCATCGCCGGCATGGCTCGCAGACCAGCTGCTGACCGGTAACCATCGGTCTGCCGAAGGAAAGCGACGTGAAGTGCTCATCGAACACACTTCCGCCAACCCCAACGGCCCGTTCCACGTGGGCAGAGCCCGAAACGCCATCCTGGGGGATACGCTCGTTCGCCTCCACCGCCTGTGGGGCGATGCAGTCACCGCCGAGTATTACGTTGACGACATGGGCAAACAGGTGGCCGTGCTGGCTTGGGCGCTTGAGAACATGACCTCCGAAGAGGTCGAAACCTTGCTCGCCGACCGAGAACCAGCCAACCCGCAGTGGAAGGACAAAGCGGACCATCAGCGGGTGCGGTGGTACCAGGCTGCTCAACTGCGTCGCAAAGATGAAGACGCTGCCGAGCAGATTGAGGAGGACATTGGGGCGCTGGTTCATGCCAGCGAACACGGCGACGAAGCGGTCCTCCGCTCGTTTGAGAGCGCTTACCAACCCGTGTTGGACGGCATGCTTGAAACGCTGGGCCGCCTTGGCATCCACTTCGACCGCTTTACCAAGGAATCGCTTTTCGTGATCAACGGGGACGTGGCCAACCTCATGGACGAACTTGGTGGCTTGGACATCAACGGTGTGGCCGAGAACGGCGCACAGTTCCTTGATTTAGGCCAGCGAGGCCTCAAAGGCAAAACCGAATTCTTCTACCGCAGGGGCGACGGTTCTTCCCTGTACGCCACGCGAGACATTGCCTACCACCGATGGAAGTGGACGCAATGCAACGAACTGATCAACGTCTTGGGCGAAGACCACAAACTGCAGGCTCAACAGGTCGGCTTGACCCTCGAAGAACTCGGCGAGCGCCGACCAGAAGTGATGTTCTATTCCTTCATCAAACTCCCCGAAGGAAAGATGTCAACCCGGCGGGGCAACGTGGTGTTCATGGACGATTTGCTCGAAGAAGCACAAGCCCATGCCGTCGAAGTGCTCAAGGAGCGACGCCCCGAGTTGGACGATGCCTCCATGGCGACCATCGCTGAAGCGGTCGGTACCTCTGCGGTGCGATTCAACATCATCAGCGTCAGCCCGGAGAAAGGGTTCACCTTCCGCTGGGAAGACGCCTTGAGCTTTGAAGCGGGGTCTGCCCCGTTCATCATGTACAGCCATACCCGAGCCTGTTCAATTCAATCCAAGGTCGAAGCGCTCGGAAAAGGCGATGCGGTCTTGGGCGGTGTTGACATTGGCGACAGCAGCGACATGCCCGCTGGACTGGTCCAATTGTTGCGAACCCTTGCGGTGCACGATGACCGATTGGAAAAGGTGGTTCGGGAGCACCGACCAAATTTGTTCGCGGAATACATGCTTCACCTGGCAACCGCCTACAACTCGTTCTATAGAGACTGCTACATCATCAGTGAAGGAGAGGTGAACTCCTTTTTCTACGCCATTTCCGAACTGGCCAGATCCACACTCAAGGAAGGCATGGAAGGGTTGGGCGTTGTACCGTTGACCACGATGTGATCAAACGTCCTGTCGGTACCACCCCTCCGGGAGTTCCATCGGGTTGTTGGGGCGAGCCGCCTTGACGTTTCGAACAATTTCCAAACGCATGGCGTCGAGGCCGACGTTCTCGGTGGCTGACAAGCACACCCGGCCTTCCCCGTCAAGAAGCAACGGCAGAGCGGGTTCACCTTCTGCACCCGCTTCACGCCATGCTGCTTCGTGCTCAACCACTTCATCCCACATCGACGGCAGCGGGTCGAGCAAATCCGCCTTTGAACTGACCTGCATCAATTCCGTCTCCGGCAGCAACGCTCGGACTTCGGCGAGCAGGTTCATTTGCTCCTCAAGCGATGTTCCGCACGACTCGCTTTCGTCCACCAAAAACAGAACCAGCGACCCAATGTTTTCGAGCGCAGCAATGGCCTGCATCTCGATGTGGTTTCGCTGTTCCATGGGCCGGTCGAGAAGACCGGGGGTGTCGACCATTTGGTACTGGAGCCGACGATGGGTGAAGTGCCCGACGTGGATTTGTTTGGTGGTGAACGGATAGTGGTTGACCTCCATTTTCCCCGTGCTCAACGCTGCAATGAACGCCGATTTTCCGACGTTCGGAGCACCGCAAACCACGATGCAAGGTGAAACGGGGTCAATCTTTGGCAGCCGCTTGAGGGTTTCACGTGCCTCGCTCAACCAGGTCAAGGACGGACCAACCTGGCGCATGATGGACGAGATGCGTCCGTAGGCCTCGCGACGAGCCTCATGCATCAGATCGGTTCGGCCAGTGCGGATGATTTTCTTCGCATTTTGCGAGGCGATGCGCAGCACCTGCTTGGATGCCCACTGCAGTGTAGCGAGGTTTTTGCGATAGTCGTCGCACCCGACACACGCGTCGATCATCGCGACATCAAACAGCGGAGACTGGTCCAGGGAAGGCCAAGCAGCGACCAGTTCTTGGAACTCCGTGGCAATGATGTCCGCTGCGGTTTGAACCATTCGAGTCATTTGCTTCCTGACGCGGAAAACACGATCGGGATCGTCCACCCTGTCGGCGGCCTTCTTTGCGCGCGAAAAGGCCTTGTCGAGGATCTCTTCCTCGAGCAAAACCGTTCCAAGGGTGCGCCAAGAGACCTTCATGCTGTTGCCTCAATTCAAGGCCACCGTCTTTCCTTCATGAAGTATCCCGTCGTGATACGGGCGGAGAAAGGAAAGGGGAGGTTCAAGTACGCTCGCCGTTTGGTAGAAACATGGCGAAGAAAAAGGGCACCGGCCTCCCCGATTGGGCAAAATCGATGTGGGAACAGATGGGTTCACCCGAACTTGAGGGCCTCGACCCGGTTTACAACGGCGATCTCCTTGAGCGGCGCCAAGGACTCCGCCGCGATGACTTTGTAGAACTCCACCTCAACGTTCAGGCCTTTTCAGACCCGGAAGACGCCCACGTTCGAGGTCGGCTCATCTCCTCGGGGAAATCCAGTTTGGAAATCCTCACCGAGGAAGGCCGCTGCGTCTTCATCTCACGAGAGGTCATCGTCAAAATGGAACTCATTGCTCACACCCGTCCTGCCTACATCGACGACAAGGAACTCTTGGCCTTTGAGCGAGAGGACATGAAGCGCCGTTCCAAGCTCCACGAAAAGGTCGAAAAAGAGACCAAAGGAAACGACGACTCGCACCTTTGGGGATGATGGCTTGGACGCCCCACAGGGTTGGTCCGAAGTTGAAGGCCGCCTCATGAGGGAATTTACCTTCGAAGACTTCGCCGCTGCAAAGACGTTCATCGATGCAGTATCGGAGATCTGTGAGCGCATCAACCACCACGCAGAACTCCATTTTGGTTGGGGTTACGCCGTGGTGGAGACAATGACGCACGACACCAACAGCATCACCGATTTGGACCACCAACTCGCACTCGAAATCAATCGCTTGGAGGTGCCATGATGGCAATTGATCCCAAAGGACGAACGGAACCAGGCTACGTCCGCCACGCCTTTGTTTGCGGGCACCAACGGGGCGAAGGCGCCGCACGACCTTCATGCTTGAATCAGGGAAGCCTCGACCTGATGCGTACGCTCAAGCAGCGCATCAGAGCGGGGAGCGAACTCAACATCCGCGTCCAAAAATCGGGTTGCTTGGACTTCTGCGAACAGGGACCCACCTGCGTGGTGTACCCTGAGGGGACGTGGTACAGCCTGAAGGACGAAGCGACCATGGAAGCCGTTTACCAGCATCTCGTTGAAGGAACGATCGACGAGCAAGCCACCCTGAAGTTGGAGTGATCAAAGCTTCACAGGTCGAGTCGCACCGCATGCCTGGCACTTGAGCAACGTGGTCCGGTCTTCCTTCACGAAATGCGTGTCAGGTGCACCGCACTGGCTGCATTTGATGTAGGCGTTAACGTAGTTGGCGATGGTTCCCTTGATTCGCTTCGGTGGGATTCGTCCCTTGAAACGAGCACGGGGGCCATCACGAGAACCCGATGTTCCGAGTTCGTTGAGGATGTACTGGTAGACGTGATTGTCGTCTCGGTCCATCATGGACACCACTTCGTTGAAGTTGCGGAAAATGGTGTTCGAGCCCTCGATCATGATTTGGGGTGCGGGAAGGCGCCAACGAGACCGAGAGGAGATTTCCTCCGGGATGTTTTCACGGGCGCGGTCAAGCAGGTTCTCGTAATCAAAGTCGCCCATGGTTTCCCGCCGTCGCTCCCTCCCTTCAAGACTTTCGCCCCGTGAACCGAGCGCATGAAAGCATTCATGAGCGTTCAACGGCACGAGTGTGTTGAGGACCATGGTCTTGAGCATTGAAGAATTGAAAGCGTTGGCGTCGAACCTGATGAAGGAAGGGTTGAACACGCAACAAATCGCCGATGAACTCTCGCTTTCTCAAGACACGATCACCTGGTTGCTTTCCGGCACCGGTGATAGCGAGCGACCCAGCGATGTTCGAATCGGCTGGCGCACCCTCGGTGTCCGCCCGCAACGCATCGCCGCCGTCGGCTCCATCATGGCAGACGTTGCTGATGAGGAGCTCGGTTTCGAGAACATCGACACCGTTGTCGGCATTTCCATCAACGGCATTGCTTTCGCTTACGAGGTGGCTCGCATCCTTGAATCGGACATGACGGTGTTTCGCACCACGGACAAAGGCGAGGGAAGCGGCTCACTCTCCAACAAGTACAGTCAAGTCGCCGGAAAGCGAGTCGTCATCATCGACGACGTATTGTCATCGGGCAAGACGATGTCAAAAACAATCCAGTCCATTCGAACCGCAGGCGGAGAAGTCTCGCTCGCCATCGTGCTGGTCAACAAAACCACACGGAACGAAGTCGACGATGTCCCTCTCCGTGGCTTGGTCCGCGCCGTCGCCGTTTGAGGTCTCCCCATGCACTGGAGTGACGTGATGGCTCAGCGACTCGCCGAGCGCGGGAAATCGCACATCGTCGCTACGGGCATCACGCCAAGCGGTGAATTCCACATTGGGCACTTGCGTGAGATTCTCACAGGGGACATGATTGCCCGAGCGGCCCGAAGGGCGGGCATGGACGCCGAGTTGGTGTTCGTCGTGGACAACGCAGATCCGTTGCGAAAGGTGTACCCTTTCCTCGACCCTTCCTACGAAGACTTCATCGGTCATCAACTCGGTTCAATCCCCGCACCTGACAAGGATGGAAAGCCCGATTGGAAGCGGTACAATGAGGAAGGTTGGACGTACGGTGACCATTTCCTTACTCCTTTCCTAGAGGCGCTCAAACTCATTGGAGTCACGCCCCGTCTGCTCCCAAATCTTGAAGCCTACCAAAGCGGGAAATTCAGCGACGCTGCCCGCATCGCTTGCGACAAGCCGGATGCCGTCCGAGAAATCATTGAACGGGTCTCAGGCCGAGAACTTTCGATGGATTGGTTTCCCTGGCAGCCGTTGGATTCCAAAGGCTCCCTCGATGGCGTGCAGGTCACCGGCTATGCGTACCCTCACGTTCACTGGACGGATTCCCACGGCGTGGATGGCTCGTCAAACATCGAAAAAGGCGAGGGAAAACTCCCTTGGCGGCTGGACTGGCCTGCGAAATGGGGCTTCAACGCCATCACCTGCGAGCCCTTCGGCA
>CAXGZM010000051.1:0-10893 GCA_964014165.1 uncultured euryarchaeote
CTTGAACGTGCGTGGCGTTGGGCAAAGCAAGTCTCGAGCAAATCCGATCGGAAGAAAGCGCTTGCAGCAGATGTGATCGTCACGACCTCTGGCATGTTGGAGGGCGGGCCTGCTTTGTGGTACCTGAATCGTCTCCGACACGATCAGAAAAATGCGATCTTTTTCACCGGATATCAGGCGAGGGACACGGGTGGTCGAAACCTTCTGGAAACGGGAACCATCAGCATTTACGGGCAACAGGCCCATGTCTCCCTCGACATGGAGCAATTCTCATTTTCAACGCACGCAGGCCATCAAGAAATCCTTGACTTTGCGAAGGCCTGTGAAGCAAAGCACGTCGTGGTGTACCACACGGATCCAAATCACGCACGACCCCCCTTGGTCGAAGCACTCGTTGAGCAAGGCCACACGGTTCATGAACCAAAGAACGGCGAATCGTACGTCATTGAATGAGCAACCGGCAGCTTTTCCTTCTGGGTCGTCAATTCAATTTCAAGTGTTCGTTGACCGGGCAATCGCTTGAATACTTTTGCAGTGTAGGTGAACCGTGGCAGATGTTGGTTCACCTCTGGACTATTTCGCTCGGGTGTTTGGAAATTTCGAACTCTCGGTTTCCGGGATTTTCGCTCTCAACCACGCCGTCGCCATCATCGGTATGATCACCGGGATTTTTCTGGCTGGTCTCGCTCTTTTCATTTTCAGGTCCGGCAGCAAAGATCTGAAAAATCAAGCCATTGGGATGATTTTACTCCTTGAAGGTTTCATGGCTGCTACACTCGCTTTTTATTGGATTTATCCCTTTTCACTTGATACGCTTCAAACCGTTGTATGGTTGCGCGCGGTGTCAGGCATTACCGGCCTGACAAGAATGATGATGATGGTCGCTCTGGTTTCTTTCTTTATTGAATCAGAGCGAGCGAAACGAATTCGACGTGTGTTTCAATGGAAACGAATCTGGATTCTTCCCGCCGTGTCGTTTCTCGCGCTGTTGTTCCCCTTCATCCTCCTGGGTGGTTTACCCGGTACATTGGGCGACATGGTCCACATTTACTGTGCAGAACCTTTGGCTCAGGGTGTTGGAAACACTGTTTTCGGCACCGACCTTGGCTACACCCCCGTCTGTCCCGAGACCTTTGCTTCGATTTACCCAACCGTCTATGTCAGCGGCAGCTCCGGCGCGGCTCTCTTACCCATGGTTCTCATCACCACCCTCCCGTTGGTTTTTGTCGCAGCGTTCATGGTGCGAATGAGTCGAAACCCTGCTCGCGTGGAAGCCAACGGATACAATCTTGAAGAAATCAAAGCCTTACGAACCGGTTTTGTTGTCAAAGTCACGTTCATGCTCGGCGGTTTCATCACCTTGATCGGGCTTTCAATAGCGTTCGGTCTCACCTCCCCGGAAATGACGTTGTTCAACCCAGAAACCACCAACGACCGAGGGGTGAAAATCCTCGCCATCGGCGGTCCGCTGATGCTCTTGTGCCACATCCTATCCGCTCTTTTCGAAGGCACAATTTTCACTTACGCTATCCTCAAACACGAGGTGATGGGCATCGACGAGCGTCTGCGCAAGGGGTTTACTGCAGCTGTTTTCACAGGGTTTGGTGCCCTCTCCCTTCTCGTCGCCTCTGAGGCGATGGAGGCAGCGATTCCTGGTGGTGGATTGATCGGCGGATTGATTGTCGGCATCCCACTCATTGCGTTGCGGCGACCCATTTTTCGCGTGTTCTCGAACTTGTCCGCTGCGTTGATGCCAGAGGCTCACACGATGCAAGAACTGCAGTACCTCGAGGTGTTTGCAGCCGCCAACGCCGACGACCATATCACCAGTAAAGAGCGAACCATGCTCGATTTGCAAGCCAAGGCCTTCGGCATCAACCCCGATCGGCAGCGCCACCTTGAACGGCTTGGTGAAGAGGCCATTGAGTGAATGTCTCACCTTTCATTTTCCGACCAACGTTTCTGATCCCACCCTCGTGCTAAACGAAGCGAAGTGATTGAATACATCCACGCCCAGCGAAGCCTTGAGTCCCATGGCTGCAAAACCCCCCGGCAAGAAGAAAGGCAAGCGCAAGCGAAAGATGCGACTGTCCTTGAAGCAGTCGAAAATGAACACGGCTTCGGACAAGTACTCCGATTCGCTTGGATGGTCGACCGATGTTGGTCGTACTTTGGGTGATGCGCCGAAACCGACCGGCCCGCAAACCATCAAAGTTCAATGTGAAATGTGCGGGTCCATGTTGAAGATTCCAAAGCCAAAACGCTCTCGCTACACGGTGGCGTGCACCTATCCTGAATGCGGCCATATCATGAAGTTCGGTTGAAATGAAACGAACGCTCGTTGTCTTGATGGCAGTTCTCGTACCGCTTTCTGGGTGCCTTCAGGCACCCGTTGAATCAGATTCTTTCCGTCTCGGAACCACCACGTCGATGCGAGATTCGGGTTTACTTGACGTTCTTCTCGATGATTTCACCAGCCTCCACGACATTGAGGTTGAGTACGTTGCAGTCGGTACGGGAGCAGCGCTTGAACTCGGGCGTAATGGAGACGTGGATGCACTCATCGTTCACGCACCGGAACAGGAAGCCGCGTTTATCCTGGCAGGGCACGCTGACGAACGCATCCCCATCGCACGAAACGCCTTTGTGTTGCTCGGCCCCCAGGAATGGAACGGATCGGTGTTTGATGCGTTCACCTCCATTCTCCAAAACGAGACGTGCTTTGTTTCAAGAGGTGATAATTCCGGAACGCACGCCAAAGAACAAGCGATCTGGGCACACATCAATCAAACCCAAGGCACGCCCATGATCGAAGATTCAAACGGGTATCATCCCGATGGTGACTGGTATTTTTCCATCGGACAGGGCATGGGTGCTGCCGTCAACATGGCCGATGAGAAGGGATGTGCAACGTTCTCCGACCGAGGAACGGCACTTCAATTTCAATCAATCATCGACCTCAAACGTACCGAATTTAACGACCCTATCGTTGACAATCCCTACGCCTACCTCATCATTCAACCCGGGAACGCAACGGCCGCCCACACGTTCGCCTCCTACCTGTTGACGACAGGACGTGACCTCATTGCGAACTACACCATCAACGGCGATCATCCGTTTTTCGTTGACTGAGGGGTGTACCACTCACCCTTCAACAACGATGTGGCAAACGGATCATCCTCGCTCAGGCGCTGACCTTCATGCAGCACCATGATTCGGTCAGCGATGCGATGCGCCTGGGGTATGTTGTGCGTCACCAGCACGATGCAAGCACCACCGGCTCGCAATCGCATCAATTCCTTTTCGATGGTTTGAACGTGGAGCCACCCTAAATTTGAGGTGCATTCATCCAACAACAACAGCGACGGTGCGAACGAAAGCTGACGGGCGAGCACCAACCGCTGCCGCTCCCCTCCGGAGAGGTCCGCAGTCGACTGATTCACGAGCTCGTTGAGCTGAAACAATGCAGCATACCCTTGCCCGCTTGGTGGGAGGGAAGGAAACAGCCGATTTGGTAACATCAGTTCCGAGACCACGTTTGGCGTCAGCGTCACCGGTTCTTGCTGAACATAGATGCACGCTTGAGGGCCACACGCCACGCTTTCGCCTTCCAACCCGGCAAGTGCTCGCAACAGCGTTGATTTGCCTGCGCCTGACTCACCGACAATGGCCGTAATGGTTCCCGGTGCAAGATCCACGTCGATGTTGTTCACCACACTGCGGTCGGACTTTGTCACGGATATTGTTCTTGAGACCCGTTCTCCGAAGTTCGTTGGCTCTGGTAAATCTTCACCACGAAGTTCCCCCGTTGTCCGTCTCCGACGATTGCGAACCATGGAAGCCAAACCGACCAGTGCCAGTGAAAGCATCAGGAGCAAGGATCCTAAAACGGCGGCCTGCTCCATGTTCCCCTTCGAGGTTTCAAGGACGATGCTCGTGGTCATGACCCGTGTTTTTCCTGCAATGTTGCCCCCCACCATGATGACAGCGCCGACTTCAGCAATCGCACGACCAAAGGCGATGACGATGGCGTGATACACGCCGTTACTCGCCAATCGAATTTCCATGAACAGGCGTTGACGTTCGTTGATGCCCAACGTTGCCAGTGTATCGCTGCAGGCTTTTCCTACGCCTTCAAAGGCGGTCCAGGATCCACCCCAAACCAACGGTAAAATCAAACAGGTTTGAGCGAAAATCATGGCTTGGACGGTGAACAGTAAATCCAGTGAACCCAACGCTCCGGATTTTGAAAACAAGGAGTACACGAAGACCCCGACCACCACCGGTGGGAGGCCGTAAAGCGCCGTGATGAGGGTTTTCAGCCGCTGAAACGACGGACGTTGTTGTCGTGCACACCATGCGCCGAGCGGGACGCCGATCATCATGGCGAGCAAGGTGGCTGTTCCACTTGTGATGAACGTGGTTTGAACCGCCTCAGAGAGCGCCAAACCGTCAACCATGAACACGCATCGAACCCCCCTCCATCATTCTACCGTTGACCCACAATCTCAAGCACGACCCCTTGCTGGAAGCACCATGGATGGACGCCCTTACTTCATCTCGGTTGAGGAAGCCCGGGCCATTACGTTTCAAACACCTCCACCACTGCGAGTTGAAGAAGTTCCCATCGAATCGGCCGTTAACCGCATCCTTGCGAGGGACCTCGCCAGCAAGGTGAACGATCCTCCCTTTGACAACTCGGCGATGGACGGCTTTGCTTGCCGTCATGACGCCAACGCAACCTACCCGCGAACGATGGACATCGTCGGAATCCAAGCCGCCTCAGGGGCCAACGAAAACATCGAAGTCATGGACGGCCAAGCGATTCGTATCATGACCGGTGCACCGATGCCTCCAGGTACCGATGCCATCCTCCCCGTGGAGCGATGCACCGTTGAGGGCCAACACGTGGTGTTCACCGAAGCCCCAAAACCCCATTTTGTCCGTCGCAAAGGTGAGAACCTTGAGGCGGGTGCTGTGGCGTTGACCAAAGGGATGCAACTCACGCCCTCACGGGTTGGACTTTGCGCTACGATGGGGCACGCCACCGTTCCCGTTTACCAGCGTCTTCGCGTGGGCATTGTTTCGACCGGTGACGAGCTGAAATCTCCCGGCGAGCCGTTGAAGCACGGTGAGATCTACGAGTCGAATTCCTTTGGCTTGGCAGGTTTGGTTGAGTGGAGCGGGCATGAACCTGTGCGCTATCCCGCCGTAGCAGACACCATGGGAGCGTTGCGAGCAACGCTCATCGAAGCAAGCGCTGATTGCGATCTTATTCTTACGTCCGGCGGCGTTTCCATGGGGGAGTTCGATTATGTTCGGCGCATCATGGAAGAGGAAGGCGACATTCATTTTTGGAGAATGAAGATTCGTCCAGGGTCACCTCCGCTGTTCGGTCTGTGGAACTCCACGCCGTTGTTTGGCCTGCCTGGGAATCCCGTTTCCAGCCACGTGGTGTTTCGGATGTTGGTCGCCCCTTACCTCCGACATGCTCTGGGGTCCGACGGTCCGAAAGAGTGGACCGTTCGGGCAAAATTGTGCGACGCTGTCAAGTCAACCAACGACTGCGTGACGCTTCGCCGCGTGACCTTAACCTCCACCGAAGAAGGCATGATGGCCCATCAACCTCGCCACCAAGGGTCCGGAAATTTGGAGAGTCTCGCCAGCGCGAGCGGGCTGACCCTTCTCCAACCCGGGCAGTCGGGCGATGTCGGTGAATGGATTGACGTCCTGGTGTTGTAGGTGGTGCGGGGTGAAACACACGGTCACGAACGAGAACGACCTCCTTGGCGTGCTTCGATCCCTCTTTCCTTCATCGAGTGGCGCCACCCTTCGAAAGATGCTCACCCAAGCCAGGGTGGTGGTGAACGGCGAAGTCGTGCATCGAGCGAAACACACCGTCCATGAAGGGGATGAGATCGAGGTTTTGGAGCGTCAACGCGCTGAAGAGCGTACGCCGCCACCCTCAAGTGCACCGACCGTCGACCTCGATGTTCTGTACGAAGACGCCACCCTTTTGGTCGTCAACAAACCCCACCGATTGCTCTCCGTAGCGACCGATCGCCTGGAAACCGATACCCTTCACAGCCGATGCGTGGACTACCTCAAACACGCACAAAAGGACGCCTGGTGTTACATTGTTCATCGCCTTGACAAGGACACTTCGGGCGTCATGGTCTTTGCGAAGGATGCAACAGCAAAGCGTGACCTGCAGCAACAATTTCACGATCGAGACGTACATCGAATGTACTGCGCAAGGGTCGAAGGCAAACCAAACCCACCGTTCGGAACCGTTCAAACATGGTTGATGGAAGACAAGCATCTGAACGTGAAGGCCGTCAACAAACATCATCCACAGGGAAAAGAAGCGATTTCACACTACCATGTCGTTGAATCAACCGAAGAATCCAGCTTGGTTGAAGTCTCCATAGAAACGGGGCGGCGCCATCAAATCCGCATGGCGATGCAGCACCTTGGAACGCCGGTGGTGGGTGACGAGCGCCACGGTGCCACCTCAAACCCTCATCAACGCATCATGCTTCACGCATCATCGCTCGAGTTTCTTCACCCCGAAAACGACGATCCCGTTCGATTTGAAGCACCCCTTCCGAGGGCGTTCGTGGATCTTTAAGTTCTTGAATCGATCAATCGATGTTGAAGGCCATGGCTTCACAGTCGGGGCACTGGTCAACGTGTTCCGTACCAATGTTATCGATGCGGCCGCATCTGAGGCAGCATCGTTGGGCGACAAAAACCGGGCTTATCTTAGGAGACTCCACGGGGCCGTTGGGGTTCGTATGCATTAAGAAGGCTTGTTCTCGCGTGCAGGCTTGCAGCACCCCGTTTTTGATACATTCACACATAGGTTCCTTTCATTCCACCACATGCGCTTTCTTTCTCCAACGAAAAGCACGACTTGAAGAACCGTTGACCGGTCGTCTCTGTTGGAGCGTTTGAGGTGTCAACAGGTCAAGAGGGCTGGATTGAGGTCAAAGGGGCGCGAACCCACAACCTCAAAGACATCTCGGTCAACCTTCCAAAAGGACAATTCGTTGTCATTTCGGGCGTATCTGGCTCAGGAAAATCGAGCCTTGCCTTTGACACACTGTACGCCGAGGGTCAGCGGCGGTACGTCGAGAGTTTGTCGTCGTATGCGCGTCAGTTCATTGGACAGATGAAAAAAGCAGATTGCGACTCCATCGAGGGACTTTCTCCTGCGATTTCCATCGATCAAAAACAAGGCAGCCACAACCCCCGGTCGACCGTGGCAACCGTCACGGAAATCCAAGACTACCTCCGCCTCCTGTGGGCAAGAATTGGAAAACCGCACTGTCCAACCTGCGGAAAAGAGGTGGCCCGACGAACCGTTCAGGAGATCGTGGATGACATCTTTTGGCGAATGGAAGCGCACGGTGTCGCTGTTTGGTCGCCGGTCGTTCGTGCCAGAAAGGGGACGCATGTGGAACTGTTCCGACAGCTGGTGGAACAGGGCTACCTGAACGGGCGCGTTAACGGGCACGAAACGTCGTTCGAAGAACCACCCACCCTCGACAAGAATTTCCGCCATGACATCGATGTCCGAATTGACCGTCTCCGGTGCACGCGTGATCGGAAGCAACGCCTCACTGAAGCGGTGGAATCGGCCCTTCGATTGGGCGGTGGAACCATGGCGGTCGAGAGCCTTGAAGCACCCAAACCCGATGTCAAACTCAGCGCCAATTCAAGCGCACATGCAACCGAACAAGGCCAAACCATCGCATGGTCCGAAGACTTCGCATGCCCCGAGCACGGGGCGTTCATGCCCGAACTCTCACCCCGTGTGTTTTCGTTTAACTCACCGTTGGGCGCTTGCGGCACGTGCCAGGGTTTGGGTGTACAACGCCAGTTCAACGTTGAACTCGTCGTCGACGGGTCGATGAGCGTCTCCAACGGCTGCGTGATTCCTTGGCGCCAGTCGATGTCTCCCTCCTGGTATCGAAAATTGCTGGAATGCACCTGCGAGCACTACAACATCTCAACCACACTGCCCTTTGAGATGCTGGATGAGGACGAGAAAGACATTTTGCTGTACGGCTCGGGGTCCACCGTGATTCATTACGAGTTCACCTCAGAAAACGGATCGCAATACAAGTACAGCAAGCCGTGGGAAGGCATCATTCCCCGTCTGGAAAAGACTTACGCTGAAACCACCAGCGAGCGTACTCGAAACCGGTTGATTGCATGCATGACGGATTTGGACTGCCCTGCATGCGGTGGTGAGAAATTGAACCCAGCCGCACGGTATGTCACGGTGGGTGGCATTCGTCTTCCAGAAGTCAGTCAGTGTTCTGTTCACGATGCGTTGGGCTTGGTGCGTGCTTGGAATCCCGAAGGCGATGGGCCACCTGAAGCCTTCCAGGATTTACTCGAAGCACTCGACGACCGGAGCATGTTCATCGGTTCGGAGATCATCAAGGAGATCGAAGGCCGCCTTGGATTCCTCGACAGCGTGGGATTGGACTACCTCACTTTGGACCGGAAAGCAAACACGCTTTCGGGCGGAGAAAGTCAACGCATCCGGCTTGCGACGCAAATTGGCAGTCGATTGACCGGTGTGATGTACGTGTTGGACGAACCCTCGATTGGGCTGCACCAGCGCGACAACGATCGCCTCCTCAAAACCCTCCGAGAGCTAAGCGATTTGGGGAACACCCTTCTCGTCGTTGAGCACGACGAGGATACCCTTCGTCAAGCCGACTGGTTGTGCGACCTTGGGCCCGGCGCCGGACTTGAGGGCGGCGTTGTGGTCGCCAACGGCACGCCCGAAGATGTCATGAACAGCGAAGAATCGGTCACAGGGGCCTATCTCAGCGGACGAAAATCCATTCCATGGCCAGAGAAGCGAGTCAAGCCAGGAAAACACCACCTCAAAATCAAGGGCGCACGCCACAACAACCTCCAGAACATCAACGTCGCCTTTCCTATCGGCTGCATGACCGCCGTCACTGGCGTTTCCGGTTCCGGAAAATCATCGTTGGTGTCGGGTATTCTGGCTCCCGCACTCCAGCGAGACGTGCACCGAGCCGAAACCCTCCCCGGCCGGCACACCTCGTTGGAAGGGGTTGAACACGTGGACAAGGTCATCATCATCGACCAGTCCCCCATCGGCCGTACGCCACGATCCAATCCTGCGACCTACACCAAAGTGTTTGACGAAATCCGATCCCTCTTTGCCAACACAAAATTATCCAAAGAGCGGGGCTACAAGCCGGGGCACTTCAGTTTCAACGTCAAAGGCGGTCGTTGCGAAGCTTGTCGCGGCGGGGGGTCCATCAAGCTGGAAATGAACTTCCTTCCCGACGTGTGGATCACGTGCGACATTTGTAACGGGAAACGGTACACTCGAGAATGCCTTGAAGTGGAATGGCGAGGAAAAACGATTCACGACGTCCTTGAGATGCCGGTCTCGGAGGCCGTTGAATTTTTCAAGAATCATCGAAAGATCCACCGAACCCTCGAAACGCTCGAGGCGGTTGGTTTGGGCTACATTCGACTTGGTCAACCCGCTACCACACTCTCAGGAGGAGAAGCGCAGCGCGTCAAACTCGCCAGTGAACTGCGGCGCATGCCCAACAAGCACACGGTTTACATCCTCGATGAACCAACGACGGGACTGTCGTTCAGTGACGTTGCCAAACTCATCAACGTCCTCCATCAACTCCGCGACAAAGGCCACACCATGATCATCATCGAACATCATCTGGACGTGGTGAAATCCTGTGATTGGGTGGTCGACCTTGGTCCGGAGGGCGGCGAACGCGGCGGACAAGTCATCGCCAAGGGCACGCCGGAAGACATTGCGAAGGTGGCGGAGAGCCCGACCGGTCAATTCCTCGCGAAGATGCTGAGCCGTTGAAGGCGCAGACTACAAAGAGCGCATGGAACAACCTCCACCTGCCCAACGGGCGCGGTGCCGTACATGCCAGTTACACGTGTGGAAGTCACGCCCCGTCAAGGAGAAGGAATGCGCGACGTTCGCGGGGACGTTGTTCGTCGGCAACTCAAGGCCGATCACGGTGTTGATGTGGCCCGTGTACGTTCAATTTGCGGCTACCTGATTCACGGCCAAACGGAGCAGGAAGCCATCGCACAACGCGTGGACGACCTCTTTGCAGATCCCATCATCGAACAGGGCGCGACCAACACGATCCTTCTCTCAACCGACATGTTTGACGGAACGCCCGACGCAGTCATCACGGTCGGGTTCAAACCCGGCGTCACCGACAATCCCGGCAAAGCCGCCACCGACGGTTTTCTGACCCTCTTTCCTCACGACCGTGAAGCGAAAATCGCTACGTACCTCACCTACGCATTCTACGGCCTTCCTTCCCATTGCGACGTAGCATGGTTGGCCGGAACCCTGCACAACAACCTCATCGAGCGTGCGTTGACGGCAGACCGAGGTGCGTGCCAAGCGAGGGAATGGCCGGAGATCAGTTTCCCAACGCCGCCCGAACAGGTGTTCATTGAACCTCAGTCGGTTAATCTTGAAGTGGAAGATTCGGCGCTCGAACGCATTTCAACCGAGGGATTGTTGGCCCTCAATCTCAATGAGATGCATGCCATTCAAGCCCACTATCGCGACGACGCCGTTCGAGCGCAACGGACGGCCATGGGCATCTCCCCCGAAGCACCGACGGATGTGGAATTGGAATGCTTGGCCCAAACCTGGAGCGAACACTGCAAGCACAAGATTTTCGCATCGAAAATTCATCACGTCGACCATGAAACGGGAGAGGATGTGACGGTTGATTCACTGTTTAAGACGCACATCATGAAGCCCACCCACGACATGCAGAAGGAGGTTGACTGGCTGCTTTCGGTGTTTCACGACAACTCCGGGGTCATCGCTTG
>CAXGZM010000052.1:0-10844 GCA_964014165.1 uncultured euryarchaeote
TTCAATCGGCGGCGATGTGAACGGCGCCGTCCTTGTAGAAAATTTGGATTTGGTCGGCGGCTTTCTTGGAGAGCGCAGCGACGGCTTCGTAGACTTCGTCCTCCGTGACCTTGAAGGCTTTCGCAGCCCCTTTGGTCGACCACGGTTGGATGTGGAAGTCGCTCTTGATGAGCCACTTGAGCAACTTGGCTTCGAACTCGGTCAACTCGTCGGCCATGCCATAAGGAGTGGGCCTCGCCTCAAAATGTCACCGATGGACTTCATCCAAGGGCGACCATTCGGCGGCAGCATTCCTCGGCGTCGATGTCCCCGTTGAGCAGCGTGTTCAGCGCCTTGGTAAACGGAATGCTCATGCCGGCATCCTCGGCCCTTTCCACAAACATTCTCGTGGCACGGACGCCTTCAGCCACCATGTGCATCTCGTCCAGTGCTTCATCGAGGGTTCGACCCGTGCCGAGTTTTTCGCCCATCGATCGGTTTCGCCCGTGAGGCGAGGTCGCCGTGACGTACATGTCGCCAAGTCCAGCAGGGCCAAAGGCCACTTCGGCTCGTGCACCCAATTCGGCCAACAACAAGCACCCTTCTTTGAATCCGGACATGAAAATGGCGGCTTTCAGGTTGTCTCCACCCAAATCGCCCACGTGTTTGAGGCCGTCAACGAGACCGCAGGCAAGCGCAACGACGTTCTTGTAGGCGCCCCAGAGTTCCGCCCCAACGGGATCGCTGGCAGGGTGAAGAATGAAGCTGGGCGTGCTGAGTGTCTGCGCCAGGCGCTGGGCGATGGCTTGGTCCTCACTGGCAACCAGCGCGGTGGTCATGACGCCACCAGCGGCCTCGGGTGCGATGGTGGGGCCTGTCAAGACAGCGAGCGGGTTGGTTTTTCCCTCCTCCTTGAGGCGGGTGTGGATGGCTTCAGAAATGAGTCGCTTGCCGGGTGCGAGCCCTTTGGCGAGGTCCAACAGCACGTGCCCGGGCTGGAGGTGCGGCAACACGTCTTCCATGACGTCGAGGATCACCGATGATGGGACGGCGAGGACCACAATTTCAGCCCCTTCAACGGCTTCGGCGAGGTGCATGGTGGCGTCAAGTCCGGGAACGGGATGGTGCGGGAGGTACTTTTCGTTGGTCTCGTTCATGGTGATGGACTCGTAGACCTCCTGCTCGATGGTCCACCCCGTGACCTTGTGTCCTTCCAGAAGCCACAAGCGAGCGATGGCCGTTCCCCAGTTCCCCAGTCCCAAGACAGCGATGTGCGCCATGTCAATCGTCAAAGTCGCCCCTTCGGGTGTTTATACCATTTCGGGCAGGTCGGACACAGAAAGGAGGGATTTACGAGGTGAGCCAAACGGGCCACTCAGAACAAATCGTCGTCGTCTTCGTCGAAATCAAAGACGTCGTCCTCAGCCTTTTTCTCGACTTTCGCTGCCTTCTTGGGTGCTTTCTTTGCCTTGGCCGCAGGCTTCGCCTTTTCTTCGGCCGCAGGGGGCGTTTCCGCTTTGGCAGCCGCTGGAGCTTTCGCCGCCGTTCCACGAGCAGCGGCGATTTGAGTTTCCTTGGTTCGAAGTTCCTCTTCGCTCTTGCCCGTTTGGAGGGACAGGGCGCGACGGCGGTCTTCTCGGGCTTTGCGCTCGAGTTGCTTGTGCCGTGATTTCTCGATGTTTTGCATCATGTACATGGCGTCATGCTCCAGCAGCGGTGAGTCCGAAATCAGGGTGATGTCAAGCCATCCACCGTCTTCAACGATGAACTCGGCCAGCGGTTCAAAGTTCAGATCGGACTTCTTGATTTGGGTGTAATGCATGGCATTCCCCGTGCGGTGCTCCACGCCGGAGAAGTGGCAGTAAAATTCCTTGGTACCGATGCTTTCCCTGACCATGTCAAAGAGTTCTCCGTAGTCTTCTGAGGTTCGCATTTGGCCGTGTCCGCGAGCATGGATGTGGGCGATGTTGAGCACGGGAATGGTGCCTTCGACGTGGTTGACCACTTCGAGGACTTCCTCGAGGCTGCCCCAGAGTTCTTGTCGACCGGAGGTTTCGACGCCGATTTTAGAGGGCGTTCCGTTCTTGATCCAGGGGAACACGGGAAATTCATCTTCTTCGTCGTGCCAAATTTCGTGGACGCGGTCAACGATGCCGGAGAAGACATTGGCGACTTGTTGGTTGGCAGCTTGGCCACGGCCAACATCGCCGTAGTGGCCGGTGTGGAGGGTGATGTGTCGTGCATTGATGGTGCGGGCGGCTTGCAGCGTGGCCTCAATTTTCGCCAGCGAACGTCCGCGTTCAACCTTGCCGCCGAGAAGCTCAGAGTAATACGGACCGTGAATGTTCATTTCAAAATCGGTTTTGTTGGCGAGGACACCGGCTTGCCAGTACTGTTCAAAGTGCTGAGGAGCCACCATGCGAACGGTTTGGACCTCCATGGTTTCAAGGCCGAGGGAGATGATATCGTCCATTCCTTCGACGATGGTGCGACCTTTGCAAGAAAGCGGAACACCAGCCGGACCAAGTTTGATTGCCATCCGTTCCCCTCCCCCGAAACCAACCCAAGGGGCATCACATGATAATCCCTTTCTGCTGGCTGTCCGCCAAAACAGCCTTGATGGGTCGGTTTCAAGACTGAAAGCATACGACTCTTCATGAAGGTGAGTCCGGACCGTGAGGCCATGGAACCCCACGTCCAGCGCGCCATCACGGCGTTCCAAGCGGGCCAGCCCGTGTGTCTTTTTGACAGCGAAAAGCGCGAGGGGGAGACCGACCTGCTCTTCCCTGCGGCGGCTGCCGTACCCGCAACCATGCGACAACTTCGGCAAGACTGCGGCGGTTTGCTGTTCTTGGCCATCGGCGACGAAGTGGGTGCGTGCTTTGGCTTGCCGTTCCTCCAGGACCTCCACACCACCGAAGATGCCGTGCAACGCAACCCGGTCCTTTCGCACTTGATCACCAACGACCTGCGGTACGACGCCCGCTCGGCGTTTACGCTGTCGTTGAACCATCGGGACACCTACACGGGCATCACCGACCACGATCGAGCGCTCACAACGCGGCGCTTCGCTGAGTTGGCAACCGCTTGCATGGCTGCAGGCGAGTCGGGTGAAGCAGCGATGAAACGGCTTGGCGAAGAATTCCGCACCCCCGGGCACATCCCGGTTTGCAGAGAAGCGAAGGGGGGTCTCAGCGTCCGTCAAGGTCACACCGAACTCGCTGTTGGCCTTGCTCGCCTTGCAGGCACGGCCCCGGTGGTCATCGGAGCAGAGATGCTTCAGCCGGATGGCGACCTTGCACTTCCCGTGGCCGATGCACGCCTCTGGGCAGAAGACAACGGCATACCTTTCCTTGAAGGAGCGGACGTGGTGGCCGCCTTGGGTCTCTGAGCATGACCGTCATCCTCATGAAGCATCAGCCCAACCCGTATCTGGTGGTCGTATGAAGCGCATCCTCGCCGTTGGCGTCTTCGATCTGCTCCACGCAGGCCACCTTCACTACCTCGAGCAGGCCAAGTCGCTGGGTGATCATCTCACGGTGGTTGTGGCTCACGACGATACCGTTCGAAAGCGAAAGCACGAACCGGTCACCAACCAAGATCTCCGCCGCCGGATGGTTGCCGGTCTCAAACCCGTGGACGAGGTTGTGGTCGGAAACCCGCCGGAGGTGCCCATCTTCGATATTCTTCCGACGATTCAACCGAACGTGATTGCGCTTGGGTACGATCAGGAGCACGCTGAGGATAACATTCGCAAAGCACTGCATCAGCGAGGTCACGGCGACATCGACGTTGTCCGTGTCGAAGGCCTGAGTGACGACCTTGATGGGACCAGGAAAATCATTGCACGCATTCTCGAGCGTGCTGAGAAAAAGGAGGAATGAAGTTGTTCACTGGCATCGTACAGGGCTTGGGAACGGTTCACTCTATAGAAAAAGGAGAGGCCGTTTGGACCTACACCATCGGCCTGCCCAGCACCGTCGGTTTGGAGCGAGGAGCCAGCGTGGCCATCAACGGGGTTTGCCTGACGGCGACGGAAATGGACGACAACTTGGTTTCGTTTGACGTCATCACGGAGACCCTCGAGAGGACCAACCTTTCCGAGGTACGGCAAGGCGACGCCGTCAATGTTGAACGCTCGCTCAAGATGGGGGATGAACTCGGCGGCCACCTGCTCTCCGGCCACATCATGGGCCTGGGCAAGCTGACCCAGCGTACGCAGGTCGGCGAGGGGGTCGATTTCACGGTTGAGGCCCCTGCGATGATGATGAAATACATCCACGAAAAAGGATACATCGGGCTCAACGGTGCTTCGTTGACCATCGGTGCGGTTGAGGGCAATCGGTTCAACATTCACTTGATACCCGAAACGCTGCGCTTGACCACGTTTGGAACGGTAATTGAAGGCCAACAGGTCAACATCGAAATCGATTCCATGACCCAAACCATCGTGGCGACGGTGGAACGAATGATGAAACAGGAGAACCCGGAGGGGACGGCATGAGCAGACGAGTAGGACTGGTGTGCGGATCCTTCCATCGAGAAGAAGTCGAGCGGATGCTGGCCTTTGCCACGGACGAGGCGGAACAGCACGATCTTACCATCGGTGATGTCGTTTGGGTGCCGGGTTCAATGGAAGTCCCGCTGGCACTTGACCGCCTCCTCGCCTCGCACGACGCAGCAGCCTGCCTCGGCATCATCGAGAAGGGCGAAACCCAGCACGGCCTGGCCATGGGCCAAGCCGTCATCAAAACCATCCTTGAACTCCAACTCAAGCACGACAAGCCCGTCGGATTGGGCATCATCGGTCCGGGCGCCAAGCCCAAGCACATCGAGCCACGATTGGAGCCGCACGCCCGTGCTGCCATCGGTGCCGTCATCGATGGGTGATGCTTGCTTGCTTGCTGTCAAGGCGAGTGAACATCCAGTTCGAAAATGGTCCCGCCCCAAGTAAAGATCAGCAACTCGCCTTCCAGTCCCTGTCCAAATCCGACGAGCAAGTTGTCCGTGTCCACGAGATGTTGGGTCTGCGCTGTTCCGTTTTCAGAGAGTAAAGCGAGCCAGATGTCCCCGCTGCAGAAGTCGCCGTAAATGAAGCCGTTTCGCCAAGCTTCGGGCCCATAATCCGTGTACATTCCACCGGTAATTGAGCAGCGTCCCTCTTCATGGGTGTAAATGACCACGGGGTCTGTCATGCCTTCCGGCGGTTCGCTCGGAGGTTTGTTGCAATCGTCAGGGTCGGTGAATTCTCGGTTCGCTTCCCGTTCAGACCAACCGAAGTTGCTGGGTTGAAGCACAGGAACCACGCTGATTTCCTCAAAGCAATTCTGACCCACATCGGCAATCCACAGCCGACCTTGCGGGTCGACGTCAAACTTCCACGGGTTGCGGAGGCCTCGATGGAGTGTGTAATCCTGCGCGGTTCCCGTCGTGTTGTGAAGCGGTGCCATTGTGCCGTTGGAATAATGGAAGTGTTGGATGGTTCCGAGCGCCGAGGTTGTGTTTTGTCCGTGATCAAGCGGGTCGTTGGACCCTCCGCCGTCACCAACACCCCAGAGGTAGGATTGGTTGCCAAGGCCGAGAAGATGACCACCGTTGTGGTTGCGATACGGCTGCTCTATTTCTCGGAGCGTTTCGATGGAAGCAGCGTCAAGGCTTCCGTCGACCACATCGCCAACTGCAAGGAAGAGGTTGGTCACTTCTTTGGTTTCACAATTTGCTGTACCGATGTAGGTGAATAAAATCTGAGGGTTCATCGCGTAATCAGATACGAACGCAAAGCCAAGGAGACCCGCTTCCGTGTGGCAGTTGGAAATCAGTTCGCTGATGTTGCCGACCTCACGGGTGTTTTGACCGTTGAACGCCACGATGCGCCCGTTCAGGTCGGAAATCCAAATCTCGTCTTCCGTTGGGTGGTGCAGCGAATTCGTTGGGGTTGTGAGTCCGCTGAGGTATTCTTTGCAGGTGATGTTGATGTCCACTGGATTGCAATCAGGCTGACTTCGATTTTCCCATTCAAATCCCGGTCGCTCGTCCGGTTCCTCAGCATTGAGGCATCCAGCGAGGCTGCAACACGCCATCACCGAAGCCATCAGCACAGCAATCGCTTGGATTCGTTTCATTGATGATTACTCCTCAGATGCAGACGATTGGTTCTCAGGGGTCTTGGTTTCGCTCTCTCGATTCTTCAGGATGATAACCACAGCCCCGATGGCGCCGATGACCAGGAGGGGTACAAACAAGGGAATGCTGTCATCGGTCGAGGTGACCTTCACTTTGTTGACCTTCTCACCGAAATAGGCCACGATGCCGGGTACGTCCTCGATCGAGTCGCCGTATCCACCAAGGTGGTCTTCCGTCCCGATGATGGTCATTCCTGGTGTGCTCAGCACGTCGTCGAGGATGGTCAAATCTGCATCGTTGCTGTTCATGGTGGTAAAGGCATCTCGCAAGGATTGCACTTCCTCTGTTGTAAACACATCGGGGTTGTACATCACCGGGTGGCTGGGGGCTCTTCCAAAGCCTTCAGGGGCCATGATGGGGTGGAAGTCGCTGGTCTGCGTGAAATCACCCTCAAAGCACCATGATTCTGGGTCCTCACCGCAGTAATCGGGGACGGTTGGGTCCTTTGCGAACGAAATGTAATCGGTTGCATCGCCGAGCGCATGTTCTGCAAGGCAGCGCAAGGAACCAATGTAGCGATAATAGGGCGTGCCGCTATCGGGGATGCTAGAATCGGCGGAAAAGTGGTTGGTGACCGTTGCATGGAGGGAATCGATTTCGTTCGGGTCACCCACGACGTCAACGTAGCCGTTGTTGATCAAATATCCCATGGGCAGAAGCATGCCGGAGCTGCCCAAGGCTGAGGTATGGCAGGAAATTTTTCCTTGCATCAAGGCGAATGGATCGGTTGCTGGATCATCATCAAGGTCGGCTTGCGCCATGTCAGAGTCGATGTGGACCCACGCAATGGCGTTGTAGTAGGCGCGACCGTCTCCTTTCTGTTCGGCTGCAGCGACCTGAAGGCCGTATTCTTGCCAGCTCAACCAGGCTGCACCGCCGTCGAGGAAGCCGATGTCTGCGTTTCCAAATCGAAGTGCTTCAATGGTCGCTGCTTGGCTGTTGACGGGGTAGATCTCAACTTCTTGGCCCATCAATTCGCCGAGGCGGTCGGCAAGTTTTTGCGGGTTTTCGTCGATGTTTTGGTATTCTTCTTTCACTTCAAAGGCGATTTTCAAACAATTGTCGTCATCTGAGCAGGTAGAGTAGCTGGTTTCCGTTGTGAACAAGCACCCCGGAACGGTGGCTGCAAGCAAGGTGACGATCAAGATTGTGGCAGTCATTTGGCGCGTCATTTCGTATCTCCTAAACCAACGGACCCGAAGCCCATATATGATATTTCGTCTGCCCTAAACTGCAAGGGGGTCACGCCGCTCAGCAATTTCGATGAACGGTCTGTCCTTGATTTGTCCAAGCGAGGAAGGTGAATCAAGTGGCCACGGTTAACATCGGTCTACGAGGTTGGGCCCTCGTGCTCTTGTTGCTGGCCCTTGCTCCGTTGTCCGTCACCGCACCTTATGTCCTGCTCGAGCCGGAACAACCCAACGGCACGATCACCTTTCCAGCAAGCCTGGAAGTCCAACCGGAGGGGTACTTGTTGGTGGTGTTGGATGGCGTGGGAGAAAACATCATGCGGGACCCTTCCATGATGCCGAAATTGGTCGAACGGTTGAACGAACAAGCAGTGTTGTCCATTACAACCGGACCGCTGACCCTTTCAGCGACCTGCGTCCGTGAAATGATGACGGGTGTGCCAAATGCCCCCATTGACGGGTTGAGGAATTTCAACATGGAACATCCCGGAGGCATGGACCCTTGGTTGTTGGCGGCGAATTCTGAACGGTACTCCGTGGGGATGATTGGGAGCTATGTGATGGGGAACATGTACGGCGACCATCCCGAGATTGAGTTTGTCAACACCTTTGAGGGGCACGCCGACTATTACGAAGGGGATGAAGCGACGGCGGAACTCCTCGAACGATGGTTGTTGGATTCCCGTCACAATGTGGTCGCTGCTCACTTTTCAGGACCTGACAAAGTTGGCCACAAATGGGGAACGGTTTCCGACGAATACCGGAACAAAATGATTGACATGGACCAACAACTGTCCAGTCTGTTGAGATTTGTCCCTTCAAACTGGACGGTGGTGGTTACCGCAGACCACGGAATGACGGCCTCGGGCTCCCACGGTTCAGCGGAGGCGGACACACGCAACGTGCTGGCGTTGGTATCGGGGCCGGGAATTGTTGCCACTGCACGCGCAGATGCGAATCAACTCGATCTTGCAGCACTGATGCTGTTTGACTTGGGTCTGGATTTCCCCGCTCAGGTGCACGGTCGAGTTCCGCTCGAGATTCTTGACATCCCAAGCAGCGAACGCGATGCGGTTGAAGTTTGGAACTGGGAAGCTGCTCTTGAACGGCATTTGTTCTTCCATCCTGACGACGAACCGTTGTTCAAGGCATCATCCGTCGATTGGAGCGGTATCGCAAGCGACCCGGTTTCCATCCGAACCGTGGATGTCTTGATCTCAATCGCCGTCCTTGTTTCGGCATTTTCGTTGGCGTATGTTGTCCTCCAAGGCCGCGAGCAACCGAACAAAAAGGAACAACAACAACTTGTTATTTTGGGCGGTATTGTCCTCGCCTCGGTGTGGTTTCATGCCAACCTGTCCTATTCTGCGATGATTCCAAGGGCCATCGGGGCAGCGAGTGTAGTTTGGCTCATCTCAACCTCTTTTGGACGGGTACCAACGTTGGAATTTCACCGCTCATTGTTGTTGTTCAAGCCCGCTCCTTGGTTGTTGAGTGCGCTGTTCCTGACGTTGTTGGTGGGCGATCCTTCACGGGGCTTGCTGCTGATGCTGATCGTTTGGGTGGGCTTTTGGTCCATCACCTGCATGACAGGTGAAGCCAAGAGAAATGCACCTTCTTCGAACTTAATCTATTCCCTTGCTGTCTTGTGTTCACTTTTGTTGGGTTCACTGCGTCTTTGGTACGCACTGATTCCCATGTTCATGCTCATGACTGGCGCAGTGTTGGACCCCAAAACCCGCGCCCTTTCTCGGCAGGAACGTGGCTCGATATGGACGATGTGGGCGTTGTTGGTCCTCGCTTTATCCTATGTCCATCGTCGCATCGCCGGCACTCACCACCTTCTTGATTTGGTGAACCTCACGCCGGCGACGGGCGGGGGCATCGTTGGGGTGGTGTTGATCTTCCTCGGATTTTCAGTGGCGTTTGCTACCGTATCAGAGCGAGATCAGTTCGGCAACTCCATCGCGGGTTGTTTTGGCGTATTGACGGTTTGTTGGGGGCTCTCGCTCTTGGAATGGTCTTGGATTCAACGCACCGTGCTGGCTCTCGTGGCCGGTATGTACGCACTGGCTTGGTTCCACCGTTCTGGTGAGCCAACCCGCAGGCGATTGTACATCCAATTCGCTCTGGGGCTCCATTTGATGGTGTCGTGGGGTCCCTGGGCTGCCGTTGCAAGTCTTGCATTGCTCATGTGTCTTCCAACGGTGGTGGAGCACATCAACCTCCGGCGTGGCTCCAACGTTGTATGGTCCATTCATCCCCGTGCGACCGTGGCGTTGGCCATGTTCCCGTGGCTCGTCTGGATCCTTTGGTGGACCTTGATGGGTCAGGTGAACGGGGTGCAATTTTGCTATGAGGGTGTGTGCCCCCACCCAAGAGAATTGGACCCGGGGGCCGTGAGGGTGCAGGGGGGTTATTTTGCGGGTGGAGATCAACCAAGCACGTTGTGGATGACAGCGATGGTGGTCAGTCCCATCATTGCAGCGTCGGTGGCGTTGATGTATCAACTCCTCAAGCAAGGACTCGATTTGCGGCCGTACATGTTTGCCCAGGGACTCATTGTTTTTGGTTGCCTTGCGCTGTACGCCTACACACCCATCTATCCGCGTTTGGTGTTTTCACTGACATGGAACATTCTCTTCGCTGTGGCGCAAGCATGTTTTGCATTTTTGGCCTTGATGGTGCTTCGAATTGACGAAAAAAGCGAGGACTGGCGGGGTTTTGATGCGTCAAGGCGTTGGTTCAAGAGGTTCATTTTTAGGGACTACGAAACTATTTAGGGCGCACGAAACTAGGCGTGTGTGGTGGACGCATGAACACGTGTAACGGTTGCGGCATGATGATGCAAACTGGGTGGATAGCGTGTCCGTTCTGCGGGAACCACGTGGACAACGTGTTCAACTCATCACTCTCGATGGTGGAGATCGTCAAAAACCAATGCAGTTCCTCCTGCGCAACTCCCTGCGGTAAATCGAAACACAAGGTGGAATCCAAATGTTGTGGTAAACATCAGCGGAAAAAGAAGTATTGCAAAAAGTGCCCCTCTCACCCCTTGAGACTGCAACAGAGCTGTTCCCGGTCCTGATGTCGCCTTCTGTACGCATCAATCATACAGGCTAGCCGATGGTTGTCGACGTCGCTGATCACTGGGGCGAAGGAGCCGACCGATGCTGATGGGTGTGGCCAAGGAATACGGCGCCCAACATCATGGTCAATGCTCCGAATCCGGCGATGCTGGCCGTGATGTAGGCTTCTTCGTGGAGGGCAAAACCCAATTCGATGAAATGCAACACGCCGTGCCCGTACAGCGAGAGTTCGATCAGCCGCAAGAAAGCGTCTTTGATGGAGGCCATGCGGATTCGTGAGTTCCCTCTTGAATAAGGCCTCGTTTCATTCACTCGAAAGGACGCTCACACCAGCCTCCTTGAGACCCTGGATAACATCGTAAATGACCTCCGTGGGCAAATCCTCGGGAGGGTGGATGCCCTC
>CAXGZM010000053.1:0-10805 GCA_964014165.1 uncultured euryarchaeote
AGGGAGACATCTGTTTCCAAAATTGGACTTTATCCTCACCGGCTTTCTTGGTGAACACGGCCTTGTGCTGGTACGACAGCATCGCAACCACCAAGACCGCAACAAAAGGAACGTATGTACCTTCGATCCCGAAATGAACAGCCAATGAGGTGTTTGGCGGGGTTTCCCACTCAAGAACCGAAACAAGAACGATGGCCCCGAGAAGATATTTTGACAACTCCGTGAGGACACCGTTGACCCTGTTGCCTGGGAATGATTGCTTAACTTCCTGCATTTTCACCACCCTCAAACAGTTGGTTGTCAGCGACGTCAGGGCTTCTTTTTTCACCATCAGGCGGCGAGTGGCCGTCTGGTCGCTTCATGGCCGGCATGAGGTACCACATGAACGGCAACACCAGAAGTGAATCCAGATTTTTCCCAAGTTGCACGTTGAACGACGACTCGAATGCGATGAACGACCCGGCGTCTTTGCTCCCCGGTTCGGGCACCGCTTCGGCGACCGTCGTTCGATTTTCTGGAGCGACCAGCCCCAAGTCGTAGCCCGAGAAATCCGCTTCCAGTTGAAAACCCAACCATGTCAACGATGCATCGGAAGACGCGTTGGTGTGAACGAAGGTCACGGTTTCCAAATTGGCTCCTGGCGTGTTGGAAGCAGCAGCGTCGTCCTCATCGCCCTGTCCCCCGGTCAGCTCAAACATGTAGCAGGCTGGAAACACCACCGCAAAGGCGACAATCGCAGTAAGAAAACCCAACGTTCGAAGATGATGACGCCACCGAAGCGACGTGAACATCAAGACCTCGCCCAGCACCATCAGCACCAGCGCAACGGACACGGATTGGCGTCCGAGGTCCAACCATTCACGGTCTTCGCCGCTTGACGTATCGCTCTCGCCGTCGGATTCCGCAGTGGAAGCATCGTCGCCCGACCCTTCGGAGGTTGAAGCGTTGCCACCCACGGGCACGGCAGCATCGCCGTCCCGTTCAAGCGTGTAGAAGAAGAACGAAGTCGCCTTCCTGATTTCCACGTCGATCATGGTTTGATCCTTGTTGATGGCCACCAAGGAGTGGGCCTCGGTCGGGGCGGGTTTTCCTTCGGTGTACGTACCTTCAACCGTGGCGACCAGCCACGCCGAGATGAACACGTGAACGGCCAACAGCGCCGTGACGGTTAACCGCACAACACCAAACGCACGGTGGGGGCGAGGCCGTGGCAGCACGGCTCTCCCTCTCCTCCGTTGCTTTTGACTTCACTCGTTCTCGTGGCGTCGGTGGCCAGCAAGTGCAGCCAGGCCGATGAGTGCCATCACGGTCAGGGGTGAGGTGAACGGCAGGAGGCCGGCATCCTCAGCGATGTCTTCGGCCGTTTGTTCGCCGTCGTCACCGTCATCGGTGGTCTCGCCGCCTGCATCGGTGCCGTCGCCCAGACCAAGGTTGGAGGTGTCAGCGCCAGCCTCTGCAAGGTCGGCCGCCAACTCGGACAGGTCGTGGTTTTCGACGTCCACGATGTCAGCCAGGTCGTCAAATTCAGCCATCTGCTCTTGCGCTTCTTGCGCAGGCACACCGGTGATGTAGCGGATGCTGGCGAAGGTCATGGGCAGGTCTTGGCTGTAGCCGGTGGTTTCCGGACCAGCGATGACGTAGGCGTTGCCGTCCTCGTCCCAAGCGTACACGCCAACACCAACGATGGTGGCATGCTCGTTGCTCCAGAGGGGCGCCCACATGGCGTCGTTGTAGGGGAAGACGGGGACTTCGTAGTCCTCATCGAGGTCTTGGAAGGTCATCTCGAGGTTGTTTCCAAAGTTCTCCATGACGTTGCCGATTCCAGAGTCCGCCAGCGCTCCGGCGATCTTTTCCATTCGCTCGCTCACTTCGGGGCCGTCTTCGATGGTCATGCATTCTTCGTACGTGTCAAAGGGCTCGGTTTCGCCGTCCTGCATCAACGTGACATCGAGGCAATACTCGCCCGAGTTTGAGATGTCGACAACGCGATCAAATTCAACCGAGCTTTCGCCGTTGAAGGCAACGCTCTCGGTCGCAACAGTAACGGGCCCGTCATCGGTCATCTCGTGCACTGCATAGGTGACCGTGACATCGTTGTAGCTGCCGTCCCAGTCTTCTGCAGTGACGTGGAGGGAGAGGGAGTTTTCGCCGTTGTCGTTCATGTAAGTCCCCCACTCGGAGATTTCGGGGCCACCGATCCAAACCAAATTGCACGATTCTTCAACGGTCGCCAGCACGGTGCCGTCGCCGTCGTAGATGGTGGCGCCGGTGCACATGTTCATGTCGCCGTAGGTCGACGGGGCTGGAACCTCGGATTCGTAATACACGAAGCCGCTGTCAACGGACATGCTGATGTCGCAATTCCAACTTGCGCACAACATGACCTCGTCCGAAAGAAGCACGTTACCCATGCCGTCGTTCGCATAGACGTTCATGATTTGGAAAATCGCTTCACCTTCGTCTGCACCGTCTGCGCAGTCGGCCGTACCGTCGTTGACAAGGGCGAAGTCCAAGTTCGTGGCGTATCCATCACAGTAGAAATTGCCAGACTGACGGGTGTCGTGCTCGTCGTCGCCATCCTCGCAGTGCGGGGTGCCGTCGTTGACGTACTGGAACGGAATGCGGTCGTAACTTTCGCAGAGGAACCAGTCGCCGGTGTTGTCGACGGGTTCATCGGATGCATCGGCGCAGTCGGCGTTGCCGTCGTTGACCAGAGCGAACATGATTTCCATGCCGTCCTCGCAGATGTACGAGTCGGGAGAGCCTGAATTCGCATCCTCGTCCTCGCCCGAATAGCAGTCGTCCCATCCGTCGTTGACGTGGTCGAGCGGGAAGGTGTCGCCGTCGTAGCAGGTGAATTCCCTGTCTTCTTGATAGCCGAGTTGGGTCGCATCAAAGTTGCCTCGGAAGCCGAAAACGTCGTCTTCAACGTCGTAGTTGTACATCGTGTCTCCACTGAGATAGAAGTCGGATTCGTCCGAGCCGTCGTAGCAATCTTCCTCTCCATCGTTCACCCAGTCTGCTGGAATCTGCTGGCCGTCGTCACAATAGAAGTAGTTCTCCTCATAGGAGTCGTCGCCTTGGCTGCCGCCGAACCAGTCCTCGAAGATCTCGGAAAAGGAGTCTTCAAGTTCAGCCTCAAAGTCCTCTGCCACGGCTTCGCCGAAGGATTCACTGGCGTGGCCCAGCACGTTGCCCATCATGATGAACATGACCGGGTTGCCGGGCGGGCAGGTTTCACAAGCCACAACGTCGATGGTCGTCCCGTCGCCAAGATCAACCTCAAGCGGCCTGTCCGTCTTCATGTTGAATTGAACGGCGCCCATGTCGATATCACCCTCGTAGTCGCCCTCGCTGGTGAGTTCGTCGCTGACGGTGATATCAAATTCCCCGGCATCGAAGCCGAACTCTTCCATGGGCAGGCCCGTGAGGTAAACGTTGTATTCGGCCGAGCCGATGTAGGTTCCGTCGACCATGCCGCACATGTCGTTGACCTCATGTTCGTAGCCTGATTCATCTGAACTCACGGCCACTTCGTCGTAATCATCGGCGCATTCCCAACGTGTGTTGTCGTTGGAGGCAGCAGTGACGTAGATGGGGCTGGGGTTGCCCAGGCGCCATTCAGCCTGTGAGGCGATGGAGTAACTGAAGTCCATCCCGGTGTCAAAGTCAACGTTGAGTTCCTCGCCGTCGCCCTCAAGGGTGATGTCAATGCCGAGGTTCATGTCGTTGCCCACGGTCATGTCAACGTCCATGTCTGCGCCAACGAGGTTGTAGTCGTCGTCGAGGTACTCGGTGTAGAGCATGTCGACCGTCAGCACGTTCTCGGCTTCGGCAATGACGTCGATGTCAAAGCCGGTGGGCGAGTTGCCGAACGTGGTCTCGGACCAGTCGGTCATGATGATGGCGTTGGAGAGAATACCGTGGCGCAGCACCACGTCGCTGGTGCGACTCCACACCTGAACGTCGTCGCCATCCGAGTTTTGGATGGTTTGGGGCGTGATGTCCTCGGTCTGGTGGACGTAGACGTTGGTCGCTCCGGTGGTCAGCTGGCCGAGATCCAAATTGAAGCCCGCCTCGTCAGCGTCCTCCATGATCTCGGTGAACAGTTCTTGAATGTCCAGTCCGGTCACGTTTTGAACATCGCTGTCGAGACTCGACCAGTCGTATTCCACGCCGTAATAGTACTCCGACGGTTCATCGGGCACGGCTTGGACCAGAGCAATGGGTGAGAGGGCGGTCAACAACAGCAAAGTTGCGAGCAGGCGGGCGGGGGTTCGTCGCTTAGCGGACATCATTTGCAACTGCATAATTCTGCGATATAATGCTATGGGGACGGTGTGGATTGCCCGTTTACAGTGAAAAAAGCGGCATTGAACAAGCGTCTGGCGAGATGATAATCCATTCTGCGACGTCGGATTCCTGTCTTGGTGTTGCCCATAAATGCCGTCAGAAACACGTCGTGCGTAGCCACACGATACGCCTCAATTCGTCGATTTGCTTCCTCGATCACCGCGACCAATGTGTCCTGTTCCAATGCCACGTCGATGTACGTGAGGTGCCGGCTGCTCACCTTGATTCGCCGGCGATCGTAACCCAAATCATCACCGTGATAGAATCGAATTCGCATGGAATTGTCTTCCTTGGTTCCGTCCACCGCGCGGTAGCCGAGCCTGCCCGCTGGTGCATTGAACTTCATGGGCGTCAGCGCGCTTGGGAGCGTGAGAATCTCGTTGTGCAGTGCCCGTATCTCATCGTAGGTTCCCAATCGAGTGTCGTTTTTCCACAACTCACCGTTGGGTTTGTTGGCTGAAAAAACCAGAACGCAAACAGGGTGTTCGGTATCGGTAAACGGGTTGTCCTCCAGCACGGTGAGCGAGTGAAGGCGGGCCCTCCAGTGTGGCAGGTGCTCCAAATCCTGTACCACCGATTCCGGTACGATCCATACCGAATCTGCATAGTGAGCCAGGGTTTGCTCAATGGCCAATTTGAACAGATCGTCAAGCACGGTGGCGTGGTCGTCCGTTGAAGAAATGACCGTCCCTGGAAGAAAATACGATGCTGTCGGTGCGTTCAATCGCTTGGCTGAATTCTTCGCAAGGTAAGGTGGGTTGGTCAAGACGAAGGCGTCGTTGTGCTGCGGCACGTGAAGGATGGAGTCGTTCGGTGTTCCCCACCCGTTGGCGGTGCAGATCGCTTCGTCCACGTCATGACCGACGGTGGTAAAGCCCATGCTGGTTGCAGCCCGAAGCAGGTGCCCGTCGCCCGCAAACGGGTCAAGGCAGGTGGTGTATTGGGATCGAAGGGAACGGAGATGCTCAACAAGGTGCGGGCGAAGCCACACCTCGTCCCGCGTGAAATACTGTCCGAGATTCCGTTTCGAGCCGCTTGACATGGTGATTACCCGTCACGGCGAGCTCGGCAAACGGCAACGAAATTCTCAAACATCTCTTTTCCGAACTCTGAATCGTTGACTTCAGGGTGAAACTGCAAGCCAAAGCGATCCCCGGCCTTGTTCTCCATGCCCTGAACGTTGCAAGAGGGGCTGCCTGCCGTGATGAAGAAGCCCTCTGGCACCACGTGAACCTCGTCGTTGTGCGACTCCCACACCGTCTGGGTTGGGTTGGTGCCCGCGAAGATGGTCCCGCCACCGTCCACCAGTTCAATCTCCATCGCCCCGAATTCGGGCTCGGGCGACTCGCGAGCATCGCCCCCATAGTGGCGGGCCATGAACTGATGGCCGGCACAAATGCCGAGAATGGGGATGTCAAGTTCAAGGTAGGCGCCGCAGTTTCCAAGTTCGCCTGTCAGGCCAACTCGCGCTGCGCCTCCCGAGAGAATGAGGCCGTCAAGTTCCCGAAGTTCGCTCACGGGCGTGGTGTTGTCAATGATTTGCGTGTCCACCTTGAGATAGCGAAGCATGCGCCATTCCCGATGCGTCCACTGGCCGCCGTTGTCCACGACATCGATCACAAGGGGCTGGTCCGACATGGGCCTCACTCTTCTTGTTGTGAGCGAGGAACGACCATGAACATGCCGATGAGAGTGGGTCGGCGTGAGGGGGCACGAAAAGCTGCCTGCGTCAGCGGTGGTGGACCGTGATGGTGCCGCAGACCTTGCACCAGACTTTGATACCGTCCTTGCGAGGAGGAATGCCAGCGATGTTGATGCTCGCTCCGCACGTGCACTTCACGATGTTCTCCATGGGACTTGGGAGCCATCGGTGCTTCATGAATTGAACGCTTCAATTCCATGCAATGGTGGCTTGAAACACCACGAAGCATCGCGTCGTCGAGAACCCTTTGATCTCCGAAACACGGGTCGCAATCGCCGCCCCACCGGCCGAATGGACCAGTTGATTCAATTGATCGACACGCCCCTCAAGGCTGTCGCGTTCCACAATGGCCCAGCCCCGCAGGAGGCTCGAGCAGGAGCGATCGAACAGCGGAAAGAGATCGGGGAGGTGTTCAAAACTGTCGTGAGGGAGGTTGACGAGAACCGCTTGGGCGCGACCGCACAACGTGGGCTCGTCTTTCCATGCCCTTGCGTCCATGCAAACGACTTCTGCTGGCAGCAGCGCCGTTTCTCGTTTTGATGTCCAGCGCTGCAGGTTCGCGTCAAGCAATTCCACAGCCGACGGGTTGAGGTCGCCTGCCAAATAACCCGCCAGAAGTCCATCATCCGCCAGCAAGAGGGGGAAAGCCGGACCTGCTCCAGCGTAGGGGTCTGCCACCACCAGCGGACGTCCAAGTTGGCTGGAAAACGTTTGAAATTCCCGAAGCGTTTCGAAGCGTTGCGTTGAGAGGCGGCTGGAAAAGTAGACCTTGCCCGGGTCGACGAGGATACGATGGCCGTGCTCCCGAATTTCGGTTTGCGTGGTGGCGTCATCGCCCCGCCACGCCAGCGGCTCCAAAGCGCGTACGCGGAAATTGCCCATCACGCCATTGTCCGCGCATACCAGCCGCACGCTGGAAAGGTGGTCCAGCATGGCCTTGCCAACGGCTTCCTTGTGTTCCACGGCGGCCCCTTCGAGCTTCACCATCAGCACGTCACCCTGAATCTCGTAGGCCGACGGCCACGTGCCACTCGGAAGTTGTTGCAGGGCTGGAGGAAGGCGTTCCTTCCAGTGGGCAGGGCCTTTGCTCATCGGTTCAAGCTCAACGACGGTTAAGCCTGTCCAGCAAGGGTCGTTCGCTTCGGGTGCATCCTCGTTGAGCGGAACGGCCCGACGCCCGTTCTCCAACACCATCACGCCCGTTGGGGCAAGCCATCCCTCGGCCTTGCATCGCTCCAACCACGCTTGTGTTTGGTCGCTCGGCACGCTCAAATGACGCATGGCCCTCGCCCTGTCCAAGCGTCTCGGAGGTTTGAGCATGGCGGCAGGAGTATCCCGAGAAATTCATTTGCCAGCAACCGGTTTGCTGCTGGTGGGCATGGGCATGGGCCGCCTTGAGGGGATGACGCATGAGGCACTTCAGGCTGCCTCAGCGGCTGAACACCGCCGCTATGAAGCGTACACGGCGCTTTGGCCTGAGGAGGAACTCGCACGGTTGGAAGCACGGATTGGAGCCATCCAGCGCGTCATGCGTCCGGAGGTGGAAGAGCCGGATGAACTTCTGGCACTGGCATCCACTTCGCTGGTGGCGCTGTTGGTGGTTGGCGACCCGCTTCAAGCAACCACGCACGTTGACTTGCAACTCCGAGCCGCAGAGGCCGGCGTTGAGTGCCAGGTGTTTCACGGGCTGTCGATCACGACGCTGGTCACCGGGGCTGTTGGTCTCTCAAACTACAAGTTTGGACGTCAGACGACGTTGACGTACCCCTACGGCGGTTGGATTGCGACGTCACCCCTTGAAGTCGTGGCCGTCAACTGGACGCAAAACCTCCACACCCTTGCGTTGCTCGACCTCGACCCGACGGGCCAAGGAACCGGAGAACAGCAACCGATGACGCCCGCCGATGCTGCCAACGCCATGCGATTGATGTGGACGAAACTCAACGATGCTGAGTCCGCCGACGGCCCCTCCGCAGATACCGTTGAACGGGCGAAACACGCCATGATTGAACAATTTCTTGATCGGGCCATCGACGATGTTCGGGTCGTCTTGTGCTCGGACATGGGCACACCTGACCAAGCGATGGTGACCACCACGATGGGCGAGCTTGGCCAGGAAAAGGGGGGGCGACTGAACTGCCTCGTCTTCCCTGCAGGGACGGGTGATATTGAAGAGAAGGCGCTTGCTCGTTGGGAAAGAGGTGCACGATGATGTTCGGCCTATCCGATGAAGCCGTCCTCCTGGGGTCCTTCCTGTTGTTCATGGGTCTCTTCGCCGGTGTTGGCCTTGCCTCCATGCGCGTCAAGGTGGACACCACGGACGATTACCTCGTCGCCGGGCGAGGGATGCACCCTGCACTGGCAGCCCTGAGCGCCGTCAGCACCTGGAACTCCGGCTACATGTTCATCGGGTTCATTGGGTTCATTTTCGTGCAGGGTTATTCGGGGATTTGGATCGGCCTTGTTTCCACCCTCGGTCAAGCCGTGGCGTGGATTTGGATCTACAAGTTCATCCAAAAAGAAGGCAACGAGCGAGGCGTGCGTTCCCTCTCTTCGCTTGTGTCAAAAACCACGGGCGCCCCGGAAGCACGGCTGGCCGGCATCCTTTCCGTTGCGTTTCTGGCCATCTACGCCGCCGCCCAACTGGTGGCCGGTGGCGTGGCCCTTCAGGTCATGCTCGGTTGGTCTGAAGTTGTGGGCATCCTCATCGGATTTGTCCTCGTGGTGGCCTACTGCTACGCAGGTGGCATTCGAGCGTCAATTTGGACGGATGCAGCACAATCGTGCGTCATGATCGTCGGTTCAACCATCCTGTGCTACGTCGCTGTTTCAGAAGTTGGTGGGTTTTCCGGCCTGCACAACTCGCTGAAAGAGATTGACCCCGGCATGGTCAACTTCTTCCCCGCCGACCTGACGTTTGGGGTAACCTTGTGGATCGGGGCGTTCTTCCTCGGGGGTTTGGGCGTGGCAGGCCAGCCCCAAGTGGTGTCCCGCGTCATGACCCTGAAAGACGACAACGATCGCAAGCAAGCCGCTATCTGGTTCTTCGTCTGGCAGACCCCGTTCATCGCTCTCATGTTCATCATCGGCTTGGCGTGCCGATCCATTTTCCTCGATCTCGACGCCTCCCAAGCTCAAGACGGGTTACCGTTGCTGGCGATGGAAGTGCTCAACCCCTTCTTGGCAGGCGTGATTCTCGCCTCCATCTTCGCTGCAACCATGTCAACGGCGGACAGTCAGGTGTTGGCCTGCACGGCAGCCATTACCGACGATGTAAAACCCGAGTGGAGCACGGAGCACACAACCACCAAGCTTGTCACGATGCTCATCGCAGTGTTCGTGACCGGCATCGCACTCGTCGGGCAACAATTCCCTGGTTTTGGCGATTCCGTGTTCGCCCTGGTCGTGTTGGCCGTGTATGGACTGGGCGGCATCTTCGTGCCGTTGTTGCTGATTCGCATGATGGGATACGAACCGGACACCGAACACACCATCTGGATGATGGTGGCAGCCCTGAGTGCGGTCATCGTCTGGAGCGCCAGCGGATACGGCGATGATATCTTCCCGTCCATTCCTGCAATGAGTTCAGCCTTTGCAACCCACTTCATTCTCTGTTGGCGACGTGCAGACTCCAACCCGAATCCGCTTGGCCGCTACAGCCTGCCGAGCCAGCAAACCGCCACGATCGGGGCCGTTGTCATCCTCGTCCTGTTCGGCGCCCTCGAAGGGACGTACATGGCGGTCGCGCCCGAGGGCGACACCGCCTCAGGAGATGATCCGTACCAGCTGTCGTACACCGTAAGTGAATGGACACAATCCGAAACCCTGAACCTTAACGACGGGGAAACACAGACCTTCCAGGTGGACATTGACGAGACGATGACGGCCGTGTTGAGTGCCGTGTTGACCATCACGTACACCGATACCGGTGAAACCATCACGGCGGCCTGCGACGACATCGTCACCAGCCCCGACTTCAGCGGTCTGGCCGGTCCTTTTTCAGAAAGCGATGACAGCGAACGAAGCACCAACGCTTGTGGAAGCACCACGGAGGTGGGCAGCATCGTACCGAACGCTGCGCTTTCACAGTACGCCAATGGCACCGGGGACTACACCCTCGACGGGACCGAGGACGACCTCATCGTGGTGCTCAACATGCTCGGAAAATCACCGGAAATGGTCGGCAGTTTGACCGTGGATGTCTCGTTGAACGCCAACAACGGAAACCCTCTGGGCGGCGACAACAGCGAAACGGTGACGGTCACGCTCTCCATGTTGGTGTTCCAGCCCAGCGGCATGACGCCTACAGCGTGAAGGTCATGCCCTGTTCGCCCACGCTCCATCCGAGCGAAACGACCCGAGCGTACTCCGTCGAATCAAGGCGATGAATTGGATTCGTGTGATTCATGTGAATGAACACGATTTCAGGGTCCCCTCCCGTTCGCGGCCCCAACCGGTCAAGCGTCTCACTCACCGGCGGATGGGGCACCTCGTGCTGCGTGCGACTCACCAATTCGTCTGCGCTCCAAAACGTGCCGTCGATGAGAGCGATGTCCACGTCCATGGATGACAACCACGCACGAATGTTCGGCGCGTCGTGATGTTCGAGGGTTTCGTCCCACCGGTCATGGTCGGGCAGGAACAACAGGGAGCGGTTCGGTCCACGCACGATGAAAGCGTGCATGTCAGAGAGTTCGGCTCGATGCGGAACCGCCACGGGCACGACGGTGATGCTGTCTGAAAGCAGGTG
>CAXGZM010000054.1:0-10145 GCA_964014165.1 uncultured euryarchaeote
AAACACGACACGCCCCTCACCCAGTTCACGGCGGCAGCCCTCGCGACCAAAATCATCGGCAGTCACGTGCTGGCGAGGCGCGAAGGTCGCTGGACCACCGTTTCCCCCTCGTCCACCGCGCCGATGGACAAAACGTATTTTCAACGGTTCGAGCTGAGCGTTGATTCGGCTTCAGAACACAGACCACGATGACGCAGGGAGCAGGTGATTCCATGACGAACGACCAACCTCAAGGCGCCCATGTTTTCTTGGACTACGTTAACGCCTTTTTTGAAGGCGAAGAGGACTACCAATGGCTCTTCGATACGATGAGAGAAGCCGTTGCCTGGAGCACGGCCACCGAGGTGCATGCTCACCTCGCCCCGTTTGACGGTAGCGCCTCCCCGCCGGGTTTTGCGGCCGTGGTGCTCATTGATGAGAGCCACATCACCGCCCACTGTTACGCTGACCGCGGTCTGCTCGCCGTGGATTGTTTCACGTGCGGCGACACCGACCCAGAGGGCATTGCTTCCTACCTTCATGAGCGACTCATGAAGCGATTCCCCGACCTGCTTTGCACTCGGCGAGACCGGGTTGATCGTTTTCTCAAGGAGGTTTGAGCCGTGTCCATTCGAGCCTTTGTTGACGAGCATTACCGCCACTTCAACGCAGGAACCGTCGCCCGTGCCTCTGCGTCGCTGGTCGACCACCTCGCTGAGGGCGGGCGTATTTTTCTGACCCTGGCCGGTGCCATGAGTACCGCCGAAATCGGGCGTACCTTGGCCGACATGATTCGGGCCGGGCACATCGCCGCCATCTCCTGCACCGGCGCCAACCTGGAGGAGGATGTGTTCAACCTCATCGCTCGTGATGCTTACCTCAAGGTTCCGAACCACGAGGACCTTGCTCCCGCCGACGAAGTGGATCTCTTTGAGCGTCAGTTGAACCGGGTCACCGACGTTTGCATTCCTGAAGAGGCGGCCATCCGGGCCATTGAACACCATCTCATGGGCGTTTGGCGAGCTGCACAAGAGGCCAGTGAATCCCTGTTGCCCCACGAACATCTGTACCGCTTGCTGCGCTCTGGCGCCCTCAAAGACACCTACCAAGCCGACCCAAACCATTCGTGGCTGTTGGCCGCTGCCGAGGTCAACCTTCCCCTTTACGTTCCTGGATGGGAGGACTCAACGCTGGGCAACATCTTCGCTGCACGATGTTCAGAAGGGCACCTCCACCCCAACGTGGTGCTCAGCGGAACGCACTACATGACGGACTTGATGCGGTTTTACCGCTCGTGCTCCTCTCCACTTGCGTTCCTCCAGGCTGGGGGTGGAATTGCAGGAGATTTCCCGATTTGCGTTGTGCCGTTGCTCCATCAGGACTTGAAGGAAGAGGACGTGCCGCTGTGGTCGTGGTTCTGCCAGATCACGGACGCTACCGCTTCGTACGGAGGCTACTCCGGAGCGCCGCCCAACGAGAAGATCACGTGGGGTAAACTCGGGGTGGACACACCGAAATTCAACGTGCACAGCGATGCCACCATCGTATTGCCGCTCATGTTCGCCTACGTTCTCGACCGATGAGGGCACAGGCTTCCCAAAGTCTTGAAGGGGAGCAGCACCACCTTCTCCCCATGACGAATCGCGGTGTGAGCCTTTGCCTTGCGATGGTGTTGGCCATGTCGTTGGTGCCTGCATCGGCTCAGGCTGACGAACTGCCCTCGGTGGTCATCACGACGAACTGGGTTGGTGACGGGTCCACGGGGACCCAGCACGCCTACACCCTGACCTTTTCCGACAACGGCACGTACGGTGTGGAAGTGGACATGGTCCATCAGCGAGACGGCACGGTGCTTGCATCGTCGCACAACCTCGCATGGGACAGCGCGGCCGGTGTTCGTACGGCACTCCTCACCTTTGACACGACGTTGGCGTGGGGTGACATCGTCGATTTGACCGTCACCATCACGGACCACGACGGGACGTCAGGGTTGGAGGTTGCGACGCAGCGAACCTTCACCGTCGGGCAGTGGAATCAACCCATGGACGATCACGAAGTCCTGCTTTCCACTTCATGGGCACTGAACCAAAACTATTCGACGGATTTGGGTGAGCAAGCCTTCGACCTCTCCTTTACCGGTCAGGGGTGGCAAGAGCGAGTCGGGGACACCCTTTCGTCGTGGGAACTCGGCAACGGTACCTTCCGTACGCTGGAAACGACTGAAGATGGAACGACGGAACTGGACCTCGTGCTCACCCAACTGTGGAAAAACGAAACCATTGTGGCAGGTTTGCTCACCAGCCAGGTGTTCGATGCGAGGGGCTTCGGTGGCCTTCAGACAACGGTGGTCGACGGGGACATGGTCACCGTCATCCATGCCGATGTTTCCGATGCTCTGCTCAATCGGTCGGTGATCGACGGGGTGGTGGGTGAACACCTTTCCATCGAAGCAACGGGCATGCTGAACGTCACGGAGGACAGCGGTGAAAACGATTCCCTCTCCATCGACGGCGAACTCGCTGTGTTCTTGTTTGAATACATCGATGTTGACGGGGTGCGGGTGCTACAGCACACCCAGTTTGAGGCCATGGCCGACTTCGTTCTCGTCGAGGACGGTTCGCGGTTGGACGTCTCGCTGGACGGCTTCTCCTCCTTGGCGAGGTGGGAGGATGGCGTGCGTACTCAGCACCTCGAGGAACTCTACGGCGCCGGCACGTTCGGTTTCGCCGACGAGGAAGATAACGCATCGCTCCAGGTGAACGGCACCATCCTTGACCTCCACACCAAGCTCGAGAACGGCACGACGCTCATCGACGATCTTCACGTTGACGGCACCCTTTCAGGCGACGTTCAGGGGACGTTTGGCGTCGTGCGAACCATTGAGGACACCGGCATGCAAGCCAACGCAACGGGCGACCAGTTTCTGGTCAACGTGATCTTCCAAGAGTCGTGGTTCAACATCACCGGCATCAACGGAGGTAACTTCTTCGACGGTGCGGGCGTTGGTGCAACCCACAACGAGACGTGGGACTATCAGGCGGTTCAATCCGATTGGGACAACCGAACGGTCCGCCTTGTTTGGCGGGAAACGGGCGCCGATGCTTCAGAGGGTGAAGAATTCCCAGAGCGAAGCCCCGTGCAGCAAAATGCGACGGCACCGGTGGCAGAGGAGGGTCTTGGCAACCTCACGGTGGGACGAGAAACGGGGTTGATGCCCATTCCACTCAGGAAGGACGACCGCCTTCGTTTGGCGGGCCAGGAGGGCATCACGCTGACGGTGTCGGCCGGTGATACGCGCATCGATGTTCGGGACGGCCACAACCTTACCGTCATCGACTGGTCGGGCGTCTACGAGGGTGCAGGTGAGGCGGGTGTTGCTTCAGGTGCCATGGTCTCAGCCGGTCCGCTCAAAGGCTTGCTGTCCACCGTTCAGCGGAGTTTGTCCGTTCCGTTCGGCGACGATGACGAAACGGTCATGCTTCAGGAAACACAAACCCTCGAACGCGTCCTTTCGCCGGAGATTGTCAGCGAGGACGACAACACGCCTCCTTCCATCGGCGATCTGCAGTGGCGGGACGGTCGTGCCATCGGCGAAGGCGCCATGATCGCTTACCTTGAAGTGAGCATCACCGACGAGGAATGGAACGTTGTCGACGTGCGAGCGGACCTCACATCCTTCGGTTTGGGTGAAGTGGAACTGAACGATCGAGGGCTCGACGGTGATGAAGCCGTTGGGGACGATGTTTACACCACCGCCGTCATTATCGCCGGCCTCCAGGTCGGCGCCATGTCCGTCAGCGTGACGGCCACGGACAGTTTTGGGGCATCGACCTCAACCACGGGCGAACTTGAGGTGAGCAACCACCCTCCGCGTCTCTTGGATGTCGAGATGCTACCGACCTCCCTTGAGCGAGGTCAGTCCGCCGTTGTCAACATCCGAGCATACGACGGCCACGGCGTGGCCACGGTGCAACTTGACCTCAGGGAATACGGCGGTGAAATCATCAACATGACCTCGGAAGACGGCAGCGAGGTATGGGCGGCCATGGTCGAGATGCCAGCGGGTATGAACCCCGGTGATCGCTCCATCTTGGTCGTGGCCACCGACGAATTTGGTGCAACCTCTCAACAACGCTTTTACACGCCTGCAGACGATGTCGGAAGTCCTGTTTTCGGGCCGCATCACGTGGCGAGCGATGTTGAATTAGCAGTGGAAATCCATGTTCTCAACGACCGGCCTGACCTGAGGTTCGAACCGACCAGCATCGAAAAAGTACCGGATGAAGAGGCGGTTTACACGGTTGAGGCGACCGATCCGGACGGCGTTGAACGGGTTCAGATCAGGCTGGGCGTCTATGCACCCATCGGCGGTGCTGAATGGACCATGATGCACGACGACGGCGTGAACGGAGGAGACGAACTTGCAGGGGATGGCGTGTACAGCGTCGTGCTGTCCGTTCGTGAGGGCACACCGCTCGGCACGCACGAAGTTTCGCTGAGGGCGTACGATACCTACGGTGAACTCAACACCGGTTCTTCCGTCATCACGCTTGTCGAACCTGAAGCGCCGGGTGTTTCCGAAGGTGGTTTGAGCACACTTGTGCTGGGCGGTCTTGGTTTGGCGGTTTTCCTCGGTGCTTTGGTGGTTCTTTCCCTGATGGTTCGCCGTGGTGGCGATGGGGACGGCGTCGACCGATTCGGCATGCAATGAACACGACGATGGACTGGGTATCTTGGTCAATCGTTCCTCGCCGACAACCGTTTAAACTCCTTCAAGTTGGGCGGGATACCAGCGAGCGTAGTGTAGTGGTTATCACCGGGCGTTGCCAACGCCTGAACCCGGGTTCGAGTCCCGGCGCTCGCACCACTGCGAGCCATTTTTGTCTGTTTCTCTCTCAATGTTTATGGGATGAACGCTCTCAAGTCAATGCGAGAGCCATGAGCGATCGCAGAGTGATTTTTGTCGGAAAAAAACCCCTCCACGCCTACGTTCGGGCCGTTGTCAAGGCCATGGAAGACGGCGATCGAGAACTTCAGCTGGTTGCCCGCGGCGCCACCATCTCTCGAGCGGTTGACGTCGCCGAAGTGTGTCGACGACGAAACGGTCACATCGCGCAAGGGTTGCCGGAGGAAGTCAACATCCAACACCTCTCCTGTGAATCGGAGGAAGTCGAGGGTGAAAACGGCATGCGCACGGTGAGCGTGCTTCGCATTGACCTCCAAGGCGTCGGCGATGTACCCGAGCCTCAAGCTTCGTGAGGCTTCAACAGTTCGAGCCTCCGCTGGATTTCAGCGGCCGTCGCTTCGTAGACTTCGTAAGCCTGGCCGACCGGGTCTTCCAGTTCCCAATCCTGATCGATTTTGATGGCTGGGCAGTGGACGCCGCAGCCCATGGAGATGACCATGTCGAAGGCTTCAGGGTTGAATTCATCCAGGGACTTTGGCGTCATCCCGTCCGTGGAAATTCCCTTGCCGTTCAGCAGCGTAATGGCGTGGTGAGCGACGGCTTGTGCAGGATGCGTCCCCGCAGATGCAGCCTCAAAGCCCATCGATTTGGCCAACCCCTCTGCCATTTGCGAGCGACACGAGTTTCCAACACACACGAACAAGAGGTTCATGCCTGCAACAAACACACGACCCTCCTTGAAGTCTCCCTCCATAGTCCATTGATGGCTTCACATACCACCGCGTGCTGAGCCAACCGTGTGGCGGGCATTGGGGCTCAACATGGCCGTTTTTGTCCTCCTCTTCGGTCTCCACATCGTGTTTGCGGCGAGAGACATGGACAACGCCTTTGCAACGGTGGCCGCTCTCATCACTCTCCAGGTTGTGACCTTTGGACCCCTCACGGCGCGAATGTCCGCTTCTGAAACGGCATCCGAACGCCGCCTTGCCCTTCGCCGTTCTCTTCCCGTGGCGTTGGCGTTGGCCGTCGGACTGGCTTGGGCCTACGGTGGTATGGCGTGGTCAACCCCTGCGCTGGTGGGTGTGCTCGGAGCCTCACTGGTGGTTCACGCCCTTGCAGACCGACGCTGGTCCTCTTGAGACCATCGTTTTCCATTGTGGGTGGGTTGAAGTAGGCCAGTTTGGTGGTAGAAACATGGCGGATTCTCCCGTATCCATCAACACGCCGGGCGGCGCAAACGAACCACCAGCAGGTCCGTCGCCTCAAGAGCAGAAGCAAATGGAGCAGGCCTACGCTCAAATGAAGCGAAAGATGGCGATGGAGGAAATCGGTCGAAAGATCAAGCACAAGATCATGGTGCTGTCCGGCAAGGGCGGCGTGGGGAAATCAACGGTATCCACCGGTCTGGCGCTCTCACTGGCCCAGCAAGGGCACACCGTCGGTATCCTCGACATTGACATTACCGGACCCAACGTTCCCAAAATGATGGGTCTCGACGGCCGTCGTCTTCACGTTGAAAACAAGCGCATCCACCCTGCTCAAGGCCATCTCGGTGTGAAGGTCATCAGCATGGCGTTTTTGCTCGAGGACGAGGACACCCCCGTGGTCTGGCGCGGTCCCATCAAACTGGGGGCCATTCAGCAGTTCATCGGCGATGTGGAATGGGGCGAACTGGACTATCTCATCATCGATTTCCCTCCCGGTACCTCGGACGAACCGTTGACGGTGGCACAATCGCTCCCCGACATCGACGGCATGGTCATCGTCACCACCCCCCAACAGGTCGCCCTGCTCGACAGCCGCAAATCCATCACCTTCTCGGAGTCCCTGAAGGTCCCCGTTTTGGGCGTGGTGGAGAACATGAGCGGCTTTACCGTGAACGGTCAAGCGGCTCCTGGCACCGAAGTGAGCATCGCTGCTCCCGGTGGCAAGACGCTCACCGCCACGGCAGACAACGACGGCAACTTTTCCGTTACGTTGGACATTTTCAAGGAAGGCGGTGGAAAAGACACGGCAGACGAATTTGGCGTCCCGTTCCTTGGTGCGCTGCCCTTTGACCCTGGCTTTGTCCGAGGGGGCGACGATGGCGTTCACCGCATCGTTTCCGAACCCGAGGGCCCCTCTGCGAAGGCCTTTGCCAACGTCGTTGCCGCCATCCAAGACCAACTTTCCGACGGGGCTGACGGTGGCCTCGAAATCATCTGAGGTGAACCGATGGCAGACACCTTGCCGACGTTGAAGAAATTGGAGCGACGCGCCCAAGACATGGTGCTGACCTACGATGACGATTCGCAGTACACCGTCACCTATGACGACCTTCGTCACGCTTGCCCGTGCGCCAAATGTTCACCCATGCGCAACGAGGACGATACCAGTCGCACGTTGCGTCGTCAAATTGAGGCCCTCCCTGCGGAGAAGCCCACCGTCCGAACCGTCGGGAAGTACGCCCTTGCGTTTGAATGGAAACAAGGCTGCTCGAGCGGCATTTACCGGTTTGAGCGGGTGTACGACTTGGCCAACCGGCGGGATCCCGATCGAGGCAAACCCTACGTTCACGGTGCTTGGTAGACAGAACGCATTGCGAGCGTGCTGAATGACGACGCTTTGATGAAGGGACGCCGTGACCCAAAACCGGAGGCAACGGTGTGCAGAGCGTCTACCTGACATGGATGATCAGCGCCTTGGCCTTGGGCGTCCTTCTCCTCCCGGTGTTCAAACCGCCCTGGGCGAAATTGTCCCTCCCACCCTTTGTTGATTTCTTCCGACGCTACTGGGTCCACATTCTCATCGTGTTTGCCATCTACAACGCCAAGGACGTGCTCGATCAGGCGGACCGGCTGTTGATGGCGAGCACCGGCCTCGACATGACCCCTTACATTTGGGCCATCGAAGGCAACCTGGTCCTTTGGGTTCAACAGACGTTTCAAGCGGACTGGCTGACCACCTCGTTGACGCATTTTTACGTTGCCGGATTCATGTTTATCTGCTACGTTTCGGTGTTTTATTTCGCATATTTTGACGACCGCTGGCTCGCCGACCGAGTGACCTTGTCCATCGCCTGGGTCTACATCCTTGCCGTTCCGTTCTACCTCTTCTTCAACGTTCGAGTGACGGGTGACACCATCCCTGGGATGGAAACGCTCGCCTACACCCTCACGCCTGAAATCGCCGACTGGTTCCGGAGGATTGACCCCTTCACCAACGGCATGCCTTCCTTGCACATCGGCATTCCTTTTGCAGTCTGGTTGTGCCTCACGCGCTTCGATGATGATCGTCGTTGGAATCGCTATCGATACACGGTGTTTGCCTACACGCTGCTGACGGCGTTTACCATCATCTACCTCGGCATTCACTGGTTCCTCGACATCATCGGTGGCATGCTGATCGCAGGGGCTGCGGTCTCCATGGCAGACCGGACTTCAAACGGCTGGTGGAAGTTTTTTGACGAGCGAACGATGAACGCCCGCATCGTGACCGTGCTGACGCGGCCGGGTCAAGCATGGGCGTGGGTTCGTTCTCGAGTCGGGCAAGAGGTCAAGCAGTACCGTACACCGACGAGCAGGGAAACCGGACGCGTGGCCGTGGCCATTCTGATTCTCGTTGCCGCCGTGATCACGTGGGATTTGACCCATCGATCCCTGCCTGCCGGTGGCGTGGAGGCACCGGAGTCCGCTGCAGTGTCCGACGAATGGCTCGCCACACTGGACAACCAGACCGAGGGCGTTTCGTTGCTGCTGCAAAATTTGTCCGCCGCCGAGGTCGCTTCCTACAAGGTCGAAGTCCCCGGATTGACGCTGGATTCCATGCACGCCCTGCAGAACGACCTGCTCGTGGTGGCAAACGGTTCAGCCCTGCTCATGTACGACGTTCATCAACCCGATCGCGCCTTGAGCACCCTCGAGTTCGAGCGGCCGGAGCACCTGTTGTTGTGCGAGCGCGCCGCTTCCATGGTCGTGGTGTACACCGTTGACGGGGTGCTGGAAGTCATCGATTTGGAAGGCACGCCCGTCCTCGTCTCTGATTCGTCTCACGCAGGGATTGAGCAGTTGACCTGTTCGGGCTCTGAAATCGCCTACGTCTCCAACGAACGGCCCATGGAAGTGACCGTTCTGCAGCTCGGTGTTCGAGGTGAGGTGGGCTACAGCATCAACGCCACGGCGCCGGTGGAGGAGGATGACATCTTGGCATCATGGGGCACGCCGGTTGACATGGAAAACGCCACCGTGCAAAGCATGGCGTTCGACCGTGAATTCCTTGCCGTGACCGTCAACGTGTCTGCAACCGACCGCTTGGTGCTCTACAACCGAACGACGGCTGAGCAATGGCTGGCAAGCAATCCGAAGTATCACGTCTCGGACATTTCCCTCGACCATGGTATTCTGGCGTGGTCGGTTCGTGATCACTTGAACCCTCTGTCGCCTCAAGAGAAGTACCTGGACCGAGAAATTTACTTCACTGAACTGGCGACCAACACATCGTTTGTGTTGACTTCGGACTACAAGGACCAGTGGGGGCCGCTGGTTCTTGAGCATCAACTGGTGTATTTTGAAATGGATGACGACGCCATGTCGATGAGGGTCCATTCGTGGGAGCCGGAACTCCGTCTGTATTCCAGCATCGTTCTCCAGGCGGGGGTGCTCGCAGCCTTCTTCGTGGTTGCTTGGAACATGTGGCAGCGGCAAAGCGAGCGACGTTTGAGTCGTCAACCGTGATAGCGAACGCGAGTGCGGATGTCCTCAAGGCGAGTGTGAACTTCCTTCGCCGAAGGAACAGCACCGCCTTGGAGAACAGGAGCAGGCCCGAGTGATGCCTCCGCTGCAAGATAGCCTTCGATGACCCAATCGATGGCGCCTTCCCACTGCGGGTGCGACGCTCCAAGAATTTCATCCAGCACGTGAAGGTCAATGCCGAATCGCTCCACATCGTATTCCACGGACGCAAGCCCGAAGTCAATGAGGTGGACGGTATCTCCATCGATGAGGATGTTGTTGCTCGACAGGTCGCCGTGGGTGGTGGCCACGCGATGAAGCCGACGTACCGCCCCTCCGACGCGAACGAGCATGGCCTTGGCATCCTTGACGGTGGTGGCCTGGTCGTTCAACACCTCGATCAGCGGCCGACCACCGAGGTGCTCGATGATGAGCTGGCCGCCCTCGTAGTCGAGGTCCCATACCGACGGCACGGAAAGTCCAGCCTTGCGGGTTCGAATCAGCAGGCGGGCTTCGCTGATCATGCGGCGTACGCCCAAGCGGTGGTCCAA
>CAXGZM010000055.1:0-10085 GCA_964014165.1 uncultured euryarchaeote
GGGTCCAAGCGTCCCAAACGCCCGAGTATAGGCCAAACTAACCCATACGCCCTTGGTGTGTGCCACGGCGTCTCACCTATGAACTTCACTCAAAGAACATCCACCGGTCTGCTTCCAAACGAAGCACGAGGCCCTCAAGCTCAGCTTGTTCCATGAAACCCTCAGGCGATGCGTCAATCCCCCGTTTTTCCAAGTGCGAGCGGACGATTCCAATGCCGATGCCCCCGTCCGCCTCAGCGAGGTTTCGCAATTCCTTCAACACCGCCCGAACCGAAACAGGCTGGTCCGAGGTTGGTTCATCGTTCACGGTCAATCTTCGCCGTAATTCATCGCGTAATTCCTCCGGCGTGTTGGCGAGCGCCACCTCGAGGTGGAGCGATGTGCTGCTGTTGCATTCTTTGACGACCTCGGAGGAAGCAGAAAGTGCTGCACCGCAATGCGGGCACCGTCCGCCTTGACGCCGCTGTCCTGAACAACGTTGACAGGCAGCGCATCGGACGACAAGCCAACGTTGCTCGTTCGCCATGGCCTCGACCTCAAAGTGAGAAATCGTGGTTGTTCTGCTGCTGTCCGGGCCGGCGAGCAGGTGCTGCAGGTGCCTTCGTGTCAACTCGCTTCTTGGGCTCGGGCGTCGCTGTTCGTGTCAGCGCACCTCGCACCGGACCGGTTTTGGTTCGAGCGCCGAGCGTGAGTGATTCGGGAAGGATCAGGGCTGCGACAGCGACACCGTGGTGGTCCTGTCCAGCGGTAACTTCGTCCACGGCCACATCGAATTTGACGACTTCCAAGTCCCTGCTCGCAAGACGTCGTTGGAGGTTGCGTCGCAACAGGAGCACCGTTTCCTCGTAATCACGGTCGGTCGTGATGGTGGCGACAACGGCGCATTCATCACCTTCCGGCGTGACACACGAAGCCCACGCAACCCCTGCCGATGCAGAAGAGCCGTTCCACGCATAGGCCGTGGCGAGATGGCATTCCACCAGCGAGCCCATCGGGAGAGGACGGGGCGGCGTGGCCTCAAATCCAAGAGGGAGCATGGCCCCCTGGGCTTGAATCAATCGAACATCGCCCAATCCGAGTTCCACCAGCCCCTGGTCAAAAGCATCCTCAGCGTTTTCACCCCAAGAGGCGACAGCGGTCATCAACCAGCCAGGGCAAGCAGGTGAGCGAGAGGATTGCATGATATCACCACACTCGCAACGGGTTCATGAAGACCGTGGTGTTGGGAGATGCATGGCAGGACGGTCTCGTCGGGTGTTGGCCCTCGGTGCAGGCACCGTCCTGATCATCGCCGGAATGGCAGGCTTCGTCTCAAGTGAGTTTACTCTTACATTGGCGATTGGGGCTTTTGGAGCAACGTTGACCGGGGGCGCTTGGTTGCTGCTGTCGGCACCGAGCGGTGGCGGTCAGCGTTCGATCGGCCAAGCATCACTGAACGCCGGAACGGCGCCAACACCGACGGATTCGGTTGAGAATCTGCCTGACCCCATGGCCAGTGGCATGGACATGCCGCTGTGATCAAAACAAGCGGACCGTCTCGAGGTTGCTTGGAGCAAAGGTGAGGCAGTTGTAGCGCTCTCGCAGCGTCAGCCCCAACTCGTTGCATTTCTGATAGTCGCCGTGATGGCAAATGATGTTCTTTGGTGGAGGGCTGATTCGGTCGACGAAGTCCAAGAGCTGGCGACGGTCGGAGTGCCCGGAGAAGCCGTCGATGGTCACCATTTCACAACCAATTTTCACAATTTCTGTTTTGCCGTTGATGAGCATGGGGACTTCGCCAAACCCTTTCTGAAGGCGTCGTCCGAGGGTGCCTTCCGCCTGGTAGCCGACAAAGCAGAGCGAATTGCGCTCTTCGTGGGCCCAGTTCTTGAAATACTCCATCACGGGGCCGCCGTTCAGCATGCCCGAGGTGGCGAGAACGATGCATGGCGAGCCGTCCATCACGATGCTTTCACGGAGTTCCCGACCCTTGACCGGCCGGAACCACTCGCTGGTGAACGGGTTTTCACCGTCGTCTTTCAACAACGACTTGCTCAACGCCTTCGTCAGGTAGTTCGGGTGAGAGGCGTGGATGGCGGTTGCTTCTTGGATCATTCCGTCAAGCCACACCGGGACGGGTTTGACCGTGCCCGACCTGAACAATTCGTCAATGGCGATCATCACTTCTTGACTTCGACCGACGGCGAAAACGGGACAGATCATCTTTCCACCCCGAAGCAAGGTTCGTGACACGATGTCCTGCAGTTCTTGGTTGGCTTCTTGGCGAGAGGGTTGGTAGTCACCGGACGCACCGTAGGTGGATTCAATCACCAGTGTTTCAACGCGGGGGAATCGGGTGTTTGCGGCGTCGAACAGCCATGATTTCTCGTACTTCTGGTCGCCACTGAAAACGATGTTGTGTTTGCCGTCGGCGATGTTGAGGTGGACAGCGGAAGAACCCAGGATGTGGCCGGCGTTGGAGAACGTGAGTTTGACATCGGGTGCGATGTCCGTGGTTGAGTCCCAATCAACGTCAACAACGTGCTTCATGCACATTCGGATGTCTTCCATGTCGTAGGGCGTTCGCTTGCCTTCCGCACCTCCGACCTTGAGGTAGTCGGTCTGCAAGAGCAGCATCAGGTCTCGCGTTGGTGGCGTACAGTACACCGGCCCACGGTAGCCGTACTTGAACAGCACCGGGAGCATGCCTGCGTGGTCCAAGTGCGAGTGCGTCAAGACCACGGCGTCCAACTTGTCCAGCGGCAGGGCTTCCGGGGCGTTGAAAAAGGGCATCGGGTCGGTGTCCGAGGCGATGTTCACGCCCACGTCGATCATGATCCGTGATTCGTTGGTTGTGACGTAGTGGCATGCTCGGCCCACTTCACGGTAGGATCCGAGTGCTGTGACCCGGGCCCATGTGCCACCAGGACGGGTGGGTCGGTGGATGTTCAGACCGAAATCCTTCAGCAATTTCCTTCGCTCATCGCCGTGCGTCTGACGGTACATGCGGATGTCATGAACGGTTTTTGAGAACAAGGGCGGCGTTCGTTCAACCTTGACGGCCCAGCCGGTCTTGTCTCGGATGGCGTTACTGTTTTCCCCACGTCGCCCAATCGCAGTTCCTGGCTGGCGGCATTGAATGGTGACCTCGCGGTAGCAAGCATCAAAGTACATCTCGGTGATGTCAGCGTCCTCGGGAATGATGTCTTGAATCACGTCCTTCGCATCGTCCATGTCCATCATGGAGTCAATGGGTGTACGCAGCACAATCTTTCGCTTGATTCGACGAGCGATTTTGCCGATCAAGCCGTCTTGGCCCGTGAACGGTTTCATGTTCGTGGTGATGATGGCAATGTTGCCAGCTTCCAAATCCACTTCGTATTCGATGTTGCGAGGGATGATCTTCGCAATTTCGTCTTTCAATTCTCGGTAGGTCATTTGCATGATGTTCACTTCACGCTCCCGCAGTCAGCATGGACCACAGCGCACTCCTCTCGGAGTGGGAAGCGGCAGGGCCGCGGGAATAAGAGGCTCACTTCAGGAGTTTCGCGATGTCGTCCTGGGAGACTTGTTGATAGCCGGAACCTGGCGTGATGACGGCCAAATCCATGCCGTTGCCGGAGGCCGCATCACGCTGTCCGGATGCATGGAGGGCTCTCGCTGCCAATTTTAAGGCCTCCGCTTGCGTCATGTTTTCTTTGAACCCGTCCTCAAGGACACCGTACATGTAGGGCGAGCCGGAGCCGGTGGCACAGTAGGAATCGGGAATGGAACCGCCGGCGGAGTCGATGGAGTAGACATGCCCACCATCGTCGTCAACACCGACGATGAGGAGTTGGACCCAGTGGGGGCGACCCGAGAGAATGTTGGCCGTGAGTGTAGCGGCCCCTTTGACGGTCATCGGCTGTTGGCGGCGAAGTTCAAACAGAGCGACTTCTGCGGCCAGCGTGCGGGACAACGATTGCGCGTGTCCGACCAAACCGGCGGTGGTGAGGGCAAGGTTGTGACCGATTTTGAAGAGTTTCTGGACGCTCTTGTTGGCAATGAAATGACCCATCGTGGCACGATGGTCAGCGCCGACAACAACACCTCCCTTGAAGGTGATACCGACTGTGCTCGTTCCGGTCTTCATGACGGTCTGGTGTTCTGACATGATTCCTTCACTCCCCCGACACTTCTTGAACCTTGGGCATTGAGGGAATGAAGCATCGGAACTTGAGCGCTGCACACCAAAACGGCTGTCCGGCTTTGAATTCGGGGGAGTGTTGAAGAAGCCTCGTTTGCGACCGACCCATGTGCGGCGAAAACGACGAAAGGAGAAAGACGAGGCTCAGTCCTCCCTTGACGCCTTTTCACAGCCGACGACCGAGTCTCCTTCCCCCGAGCCGTCGGTCCCGGCGATGCCGGACCTGGACTTGCTCGAAGCGGCCGAGGCGAAGCTGAACGAGCAACCTGCGACCGCAAGCGAAACCACGCCCACGCACGGCGGTCCACGTACGTTCTCCATGCCGAGTGCGGCGACCACACCCACGCCAAGGATGCCACGGGGCGAGGTGACCTACCACAACCTTGGGCAGCTCTATCGCGACGCACCGGTGCCGCTCTACGAAGGAGAGATGGTGCTCCACAACTCGACGCTGTTGGACCTCACCGGCTGTGGCCAACTGATGGATTGGGTTGCGGACGGCCATGGCTGCGTGGTTGAAATGAAACGCATGATGAAGCGTACCACGGAATTCAATCAAGCCTTGAGCATCCTGTACAGGTTTGTTGAAGGCGATGCACAAGGCCAAATCATTCGGATCACCGACACACGGTTGCTCTTGCTTCCTCAAGGGTGTCGGGGCATTCGTGGCACGGAAATGGAAGGATTTGCGGTTGACAGTGACGACCTCAAGGACGTGTACGAATGAACGAGCAAGCCATCGACCTTCCCTGTCCGGTTTGCGCCTCGACGGGCAACGTCAGGATGATTGCGCACATCGATGAAATCCCGTACTTTGGGGAACACACGCAGGTCACCATCATGTGCCATGATTGCGGATGGCGTCAAACCGATTTCATCCCTGCGGAAGGAAAAAAGGCAGGCGGTTGGACCATGGTCATCGAAGATGAAGAACAACTCCGAGCCAGGGTGGTCAGGTCGTCGTCCTGCACGGTCTGCATACCGGAACTGGACCTGGAAGTGAATCCCGGAACCAGTTCAACCGGCTACGTCTCCAACGTCGAGGGCGTGCTCAACCGGTTTCAAGAAATCATCAACATGGTTGAGCGGGATCTTTCGAACCAGTTTCTCACCGCAGAGGGACAAGAACGTGAGGACGTGATGGAGCGCCTCGCAACGCTGCAGCACATGACGCTCACCCTCTCCAACCTCGGTGGTGCCGACGCCGATTCGATCACGCTTGAACTGCTTGATCCGCACGGCCATTCCATGATCTTGCACCCGAGCGCAGTCGAACGAGCCCTGACAGAGGAAGAAATCAAATCGCTGCCGGTTGGTCCTGACCCGGCCGTGTTTTCAACCGACGATGTCGACGAATCAGCGTGAATCCTCAGCGAGGAATTCAACGACCTGATGAGCGGTTTGATCTCGCATTTCATGGAGTTCGCTCATCCATGCCGTTGCACGCTCAATGCAGAGTTGCTTCATCTCTCCAGCGAGGAGTTGTCCGGAGCGGAAGGCAGCGTTGATTTCACCGAGGTAGCCGTCGTCCTCTTCGAAGAAATACATCATGTACTGGTAGGCAACGTCAACATCTGGATTTCCACCCAGGCGTCGATGTTCCTCAACCGTGGGCTGGCCTCCGGAGAATGCACGCTTGATTTTTTTCTCCACCGTAGCCAAATCATCCCGCAAAAACAACGTGGTTTTCGGCTGACTGCTGCTCATTTTGTCCCCGGTCATTCCCACGGCAAAATGGTGGTAGGTCGAGGCAGGTGCTAACAATCCTGGACCGCCCAACGTGCGCTCCAGCCGGAGAAGCGCCATGCGAATCGAATGTTTGTCTCGAGAGGTTGCAGACGGGATGTGAACGGTGCCTTGCTTGGGGCTGGAGACGATGTCAGAAAACCCGAGTTCCTCAACGGCTTTCACCACGCGGTCAAAGACCGCAGCAACCTTTGCCTTGTCAACCCGACCGTTTGGAAGTTGACCGAAGACCTCTGCGTTTTCGTCGTGGACGGAGAGACTGACCAGCCAGCCACGCGACGACGATGCTCGGAGATTGAACCAGTTGGTCTTGGCGGCCAAGCCACGGGTGAGGCGAAGATGCGGATCTTGATCAACACCCACAGGAACCACAATCGGTCGCAAACCACCGTGTTCGTCCAATTGCGGATGTAAGATATCACCTACTTGTACCAAAGGTGCTTGGACGTGAGCGAGGTTCGTTTCGCCTCCGAAGCCGTAGATGGCTTCGAACTCACTCAAATTGGTTCGCTTTCCGAGTTGAAAGCCCAGTCGTTGGACAACGGGACGCGTGGACTGGAAGTACACGTTGGTTTTCTCCGGGTCAAGGCCCAACGCTGCGTAGTGCGCAATGTACTCCTCCAGCGCTATGGAACGACCTTTGGAGAGAGAAACGCCACGCGTGGCTTGACTCTCCAGGTCGGCAACGGCAATGGTGACGTCCCCCCCTTGTTGTTGGAACCACCTCGCCTGCTCGACCACCATGGAGTGACCCAGGTGCATTTGACCGCTTGGCATGAGGCCGGTAAGCACACCGAAATCGTTGCCGGTTCGCTGGGCCTCGAGGACTTGGTCAACGTCGCGATGGGCAAAGACGATGCCGCGACGATGGAGCTTCGAGGGTGAACGGAGTTCAACCCGTTCCATTGACGTCAGCCCGAACTGGTCGATGATGCGATCGTAATCGGTGGATTGGGCGCTGCCCCACGGGTCAATGACCAAGTCGTCTTGAGCCATGTTCACTTCCTCCAGCCGGTCTACGCTTCCTCGTCAGCATCAAGGCTTCGGAAGATTTCTTGCTGCAGATGATGGTTTTTCTCAGCGGCCCTTGCAGCGAGTTGCTTCCAGGGGCCCAAGCCCTCCCGGCCGAGCACACCCAACATGATGAACACCGTCAAGAGACCAACACCGACCACCGCATAGGGGATCCAAGCATCTGCGGTTTCGGACGGCCTGGGTTGCACGAGCCAAGTGAACCGCACATTCGTGTCGTCGACAAAACGTTTGGCCCATTTGAACAAGTCCGTGGTCTCGTGTCCTGCAACCGTGACGGCAGCTGAATGATTGTTGAAGAAATCAGCTTGGGCAAGCACATCATGTTCAACGCCCGTTTCATTGAGGGTGATGTTCACCGCATGACCGTTCACCACCGAGAGGACCAAGGTGCCGTCCTCTTGTTGCCACCACCCTTCCTGTGCCACTTTTTCGCCTTCTATAGAAGAGAGTGCTGTGTTGACTCCCGCTGTTGATACGTTGAGGACCTCCACCCCTTCAACGTCCAGCAGCCACGTCAAGGGAACGTTCCATGGGAGATCATCCGACACGGCGTTGCATGCTTCGGTTTCCAGGGATTCGAAGGTAATGACGGTATGGCCGTCGATCTCTGCCACATTCCGCTGGTGTTCATAGCAGCGTTTTGCGGACCAAGACGACCAGGCTTCGCCCCACGTGGTCAGCCAAATTCCGGGTGTTTCATCGAGGTAGCCCAGGACATCCCGGTCGTGGCGGACCGTTGCGTCGTTGACACGGCCGATCCAGTAAAGGTTGACCAGGCCCCCCGCCTCAATCTCTGCTTGGACGTCGGGAAGTGAAGCAATGCCTTTCTCAAGGCTGCCACCGCGACGACCCAAGTTGTACCAGTCCCAAAGATCAACGGGGCCGTTGCTGGCGTTGTGCCACGCTCGCTCCTCAAGCCCGGTTTCATCGCCGTGAACGACAAAACCCTGGCTGGCAACTTTGGTGTGATCGGCCATGGTCAGCGTGGCTGGCGTGTACGTCGACAACGGCGACACCCCCCACCGACTGGCGTTGGTCCGCTCCTCGATGTAGGCCTTGCAGGCATTCGCAACCGCACCCGGGTCGTTGGACCACGACAAGCCCGGCATACCGTAGCAACCAAACTCATCGCCCAATTCCAGCCGTTCTTTGGCGAACGATGTGCGCAGCCACCCGTCCTCCTCCCACGCTGCCTCGGCGAGGGCGACAGGATGAAGAACAACGGAGACGACCAAGACCCCGAGGAAAACGGAGAGGGACACGGTCGTTTGACGCTCCATGGCCGTCCGTCCTGCCCGTGGCCTTTCACGCTTGCCCTTAGCCCTGTCCAGCGAAAACAGGCCGCATCGCCTCACGTTGGTGAATAAACATCAAAGCCTCGGCCCGAAAGTGGTGTGTGTGAACGAGGGAGGCGAGCTCGAAGCGGCATGGGATGCCCTCAAGCCCCACTGGGTCATTGAGGCCAGTTCGCAACCCCTCCCTTCCACACCCGTGTACGGCGCACTGCGGATGTTTCTCTCCCCGTTGCTCCGACCGTTCCTGCGATGGCGAATCCACGGTGCAGACCGCATCCCCAGCGACGGTGCAACCATCCTGGCCGCCAATCACTTGTCGCATGTCGACCCGATTGCCGTCATCGCTGCCGCACGGCGGACAACGCACTACCTCGCAAAAGACGGGCACTTCAGCAATCCATTGACTCGATTTGTCATGCGTGCGACCGGCCAGATCGAGACCCACAGGGAAGCGGGCGGAAGTGACGCGTTGGCCAGTGCTGCCAGCATTCTGACCAACGAAAAAGCACTCGGAATTTTTCCGGAAGGAACCCGTTCGAAGCGCAAGGAGGCGCCTTTTCTTCTTCCGGGCAAAACCGGAGTTGCACGGCTTGCAGCCGCTTATCCACACGCCGTCGTGGTCCCCATCGCTCTTGTGGGAACCCGCAACGTCATGCAACCGCAGCACCACAAGTGGCCTCGCCTCTATCGTCGCTTTGATGTCAATGCAGGCGAGGGCGTCACCTGGCTCCAGTGGCTGGGGTCCACGAGCGGGGGAAACATCGGACCGGAAGCCCTGCAGGCCCTCGCTCAACAGGATGAACACGAGGTCCGTGCGGAACTTGCAAGACTGTACCGCTCCTTTACCGACCAGTTGATGGCGTCCATGGCAGCCCTGGGTGCACCGTGAGAGTAGAAATAGCGTCATGAGACATGACAGGTGTGACCTTGCATCATACCCCGTTTGGCCTTCTTGACCTGAGCAGTTCGAAGAGCTGGGCCACGCAACCCACGCCGGAGCAAATCAGTGCGGAGCTTCGCGGGCTTGGCTTGCTCGAGAGCGTTGTGGAATCTGCGACAACGTGGGGTCGCGAGTTGTGCGCGCTTTCCGGGAGCACCACGCTTGTCGCTGCCCTGGACGGTTTTGAATTGAGGATCAACGTCGTTGAGACGATTCGGAAATACCTTCTCTTCAACGATCAGCATCTTGCCGTAACGTTTCATCGCGGTGTCAACAGGACGGTTGGCAGCATCGAGCCCGTTTGCGTGTTGCACAACCATCAGCACCCGGGGTGCGCAGTTGCGGATGCATTGGTTTCGCTCGTGTTACTCGGTGAAGCCAACTGGCCGGATACGGCGACCCCCTCGACCCTCCGCGAATTTGCGATGGCTGCACAAATCGAACAGCGGGCCCGTCGTCTCAAACTCGGCCTCATCGAGTTGACCCTCGAAGACATGGAGGAGATCGACGACATCCGAAAGGCGGTTGAACTTGGTCTACCTCAAGCCGCCGTGGACATGCTGTGCTCCTTTTGTCGGCGATGCTACACCTGCAAAGGCATGGAAATCGAGGCCATCAAGCGGTACACGCGCCCCTTGTTCGATGAGATTCCTGCTCGGGATGTCGGGGCGTACGCACGGTCTCCAAGCGAACCCAGCGACTTGCTGTTCCTCCCAGATTTCGCTCTGGCGGCTTGAACAACGCCTAAGTGCTTCCTCCGCTGGTTGTGGACAGGTGATTCGATGCAGGCGTACCTCGACCTCATGAGCCACATCCTCAACGAGGGGGCTGACAAAGGCGACAGGACCGGCACAGGCACGAAGTCAGTTTTTGGTTACCAAATGCGATTTGACCTTGCAGACGG
>CAXGZM010000056.1:0-9835 GCA_964014165.1 uncultured euryarchaeote
CGTCTTGCTCGGTGCCGGTGTCTGCGTGATGCTCGGTGTGACCTTCGTTCCTGCCTTGGCCATTCTGTTCATGGTTTTGGCCGCCGTGTACGACTTCTGGGCGGTCTACAAGTCAAAGCACATGCTCGACCTCGCCGACACCATGGTGGGTCTGCGCTTGCCCATTCTGTTGGTTGCTCCTCAAGGCAGCGACTATTCCCTCATTGAAGAGACCGAGCGCGCCAAGCGTCCCGTTCCCACCGAGCCCCGTCCCGTTCCCGTCGATGCCAAACCCGGTCGAGCGAAGCAGGGCAGTGAAGCCATGTTCATGGGTTTGGGCGACATTATTTTCCCCGGCATGCTCGTCCTTTCCGCCATCCAGTGGTTGGACGCCAGTGCGGCGTTTGAAGTTGCCATGGCCACGTTGGTGGGCTCGCTGCTCGGCTACCTCGCCTTGATGACGTACGTGGCACGGGGCAAGGCTCAAGCGGGCTTGCCGTTGCTCAACGGTGGCGCCATCCTCGGCTATTTCATCGGTGGCATGCTCTTCCTCGGCGGCGATATTTTCAGCTTCAACATCTCGTGGTGATCGCTATGCTTGACATGAACATGTTCCGAGAACACGCCGACGTCGTTCGTGCCGACCACACAAAGCGTGGCCTGCCCCACGACAACATCGACAGGGTCATCGAACTCGACCAGACATGGCGCAACTTGCTTCACGAAACGGACCAGCTGCGTCGGGCAAAGAACGAGGCTGCTCGGGGCATCGGTGCGGCCAAGAAGGCCGGCGACCACGCTGCGGCTGAAGCCATCCTTGCCGAAGTAGCGGACCTCGGTGCCAAGATCGCCGAAATGGAGGCCAAAACCAACGAGGCCATGACCGTCCGCGACCGACTTCGCATGTCGATTCCGAACATTCTTCACGCCGACGTGCCGGTCGGTGCTGACGAATCCGGCAACACCGTTCATGCCGTCCACGGGACCAAGCCCGAATTCACCTTTGAGCCTCGAACCCACAACGAACTCATTGAGATGAACAAGTGGGTCGACCTCAAGCGCGCAGCAAAAATCACGGGCAGTCGTTTCTACTTCCTCAAGGGCGACCTCGCTCGTCTCGAATTCGCCCTTCAGCAATACGCCGTCAACTTCCTTCGTGAGCGCGCCTACACCTTCGTTCAGCCCCCCGTCATGATGAACCGGGAAGCCTACGAAGGGGTCACCGATTTGGGCGATTTTGAAACCGTCATGTACGGCATTGAGCCGGACAAGTACTACATGATCGCCACCTCAGAGCACCCGCTCACGGCCATGTACATGGACGAAACCATCCCCGAAGAGCAGATGCCGCTTCGCATGGTCGGCGTGTCCCAGTGCTTCCGCCGAGAAGTTGGCAGCCACGGCCAGAGCGACCTCGGTATCTGGCGAGTGCATCAGTTCACCAAGATTGAACAAATCATCATCTCGAAGCCCGAAGATTCCTGGGCGCTGCACGAAGAATTGCTCCAGAACTGCGTGGACTTGTGGAACAGCCTTGGCATCCACTACGAAGTGGTCAACATTTGCACCGGCGATATGGGCACGGTGGCTTCGAAGAAATACGACCTCGAAGCGTGGATTCCCGGCGCTGATCAGTACAAGGAGATCGTCTCGTGCTCCAACTGCACCGACTACCAGGCCAACCGGTTGAGCATCCGATACGGCCAACCCGGTCACCCCAACCAACCCATCGTCCATACCCTCAATTCCACTGCGGTGGCCACCTCACGAGCGTTGGTCGCCATCATGGAGCAGTACCAACTTGACGACGGCCGTGTGGCCGTTCCGGAGGTTCTCCAGCCCTACATGGGCGGTCAAGCCGTGTTGGAACCGTGCAACTGGGGTTGAATGAACGCCCGCCTTGTACGATGGCAGCGGTTCACGCCTGTGTGGGTTGCAGGTCAATGACGCAGCTGTTTCGGTTCAACAACCCGTTGAACGGACAGTAGCCAAAGGCAGAGGTGAGAACGCCCCACAAACCGACGAGCAGGAACAGGATTTCGATCTGCACCGTCGCAAGAAAATCAACGATGACAACGCTCGAGCCGAACACAGCACGCAACGCTCGTTCCCTTCCACCGACGTTCTTCATTTGTTGGAAATCGGTGGTTTTCGCACTTAATGCATTGTTTGGCAGGTATCGCAAATGCTCATCCGGTCAGCCGAGCGAAGAGGCGTGTTGAGGTACTGGACGATGTGGACGTAGGCGTCCATCAACGATGCTGGGACTTCAGTAGTGAGGAATCTCCTCTCCACGGATGCAGTGGTCCACAACGGCGTTGATTCGTTTTTCTCTGGTGGCCTCGCGTCTCGCCTTTGCGATCCATCGCAGGATGTTTTGGCGGTAGGATGGCGCAGCCGCATCCCACCACGATTTTGCTCGGCCTGCCCACAGGGCGGTCATCAGCGCTTCGGGTTCGACGAGTTCGTCAAGGCGAGCCATGGTTAGAAAATCACCTTTCAATATATCAAGAATCGTCTCCGCCCAAGCCAAACTCGTCGTTTTCGCTTGCGTCACCGACGATACCACTGTGGAAGCACCAAGGCTGCCCGGTGGGCGAAGGAGAAGGCAGATTCCAGGGTCGTTATGCAGGCGTTGACCGTCCTTGGTGAAGCGCTTCAATCAACTCAACCGTCCTGATGCGCCCGGACGTATCCGCCCCTTGGTCGTGGTTCGTTGACGGCTCAGGGATGGTTGCATCGGGATGAAACATGGCGTATTGATCCGGTCGTGCCATCAGTTGCATCTTGGCGTTGATCTCTTGTTCAAACTGCTTCGGCGTGGGGGTCATCAACACCGGGATCCCGAGTTGCATCGTCTCGGCCATGAACTGATTGCCCGGGGTTGCCACGGCAAAATCGGCTTGACAAACGGCCTCGAGGAAGCCCGATTCCGAGGTCGGTTGATGGTCAAGCCAATCGTATCCGTCAACCATCGCGCGCTCAACGCCGAAGACCTTGCCGCGTTTTCGCTCTCGCTCAGCAAGTTGGTTGATACCGGCCAGTGAAGCCTGAAGCATCGGGCACGAGTAGACGACAAAATGCTCCCCTTGCGGCTCCCACGTGAGGCTTTCAACCTCTTTTCGTAAAATCGCCCCCACGAAGGTTGCCGTGCTCTTGGGTCGTTTCTCAACCAAAATTTTCCCGACAATGCGGAGGTCAGCCGTGGGGGAGAACCTCCTGACGATCCATCCACCTCCTTTGACCTGAATGCGGTGAGCAAGGCTCGTTCCCTTCGGCAAAGGGCTTGAGAGAAAGAACTCCTGGCTGTTGACAGCCACGTGCGGAACACCGAGGGCTTTCGAGACCTGCCACATCAGGGGTTCGTAATCGGAGACGGTCACGTCGGGCTGCCATTGTTTCATGCGGTCAATCAGCGGTTGCGCAAGCTTACGACGCCCGAACAGGAACCTCCAGTTTCCCAGCACCGTCCTCCACAGGGACAACGTACCGTTCTTGACGTAATACCTCGGCATGCTGGTTCGCAACACGCGTTCCTCTCCAAATCGCGCAACGAGCAACTCTTCGGCGTCGCCTTCCGTACAGAACATCACTTCGTGGCCTCGGTCAACGAGTTCTTGGCCGATGGCAACGGCGCGCGCAGCATGACCTCGCGTCATGCCAACCAAACCGTAGCAAATGCGCATGAGTAACTCCCTTACGCCTGTCCGACGGCGCTTATTAGTCCTCAGCCGGCGGACGGGGAGCCCGCATCATGCATCGGTGGTTGTTGCCTCTGTGTGTTCTCGGGTGACGATCATGCCGATGAGGGCGCCGAGGGGCGCCACGAACATCGAGAGCAACAGCACGGGAAACGAGACGTAGAGGGGCTTGCCTGTTGCGACCAAGCGCTGCCAGGTCCAGCGGCCCACAAAGAGGTCAAAGGCCAGGTAGTGGAGCCAACCGATCAAAATGACCTCTCGCTCGGAGAACATCTCCACCACGATGTCGGGGCTGGGCATGTCGCTACCCAGCAGCACGAGAATATCAACGAGGTTCGGAAGCACGGCAAGGGTGTACGCTGCTGCCAAGGGAGCGAGGTAGACCCACTCGTTGCGCATCAGTGCAGCCGTTCGTTCGTGGGTGGGGGCAAACCACATCATCAGCCAGAACGGGAAGATGTAGATGCTGGAAAACCAAAACAGGACGTCGATGAAGGCAACCATGTCACAGGCCACCCGTCTCCATGATGTTCAAGGCTTCCTCCAAAACGGTGGCGTTGGACCAGTATGTCTTGGAGGTCCACACGAGCCGACCTTCGCTGTCGAGCACCTGCAGGGTGGGCGTCACCGGCATCTCGAACGCTCGGTAGAGGTCCACGTCGGTCAAACGACCGGTCTCTGCGTCAATGACCTTGGTGGATTCCGGCGGCAGCAGCAGCGGCCAGGGCGTGTAGGTGGAACTGTTGTTGTTGGTGTAGCGCTCTTGCACCTTGTCGATGGACTCGAAGGCAGGGTAGCGATGAACGGAAACGATGTTCGTGGTGTTGGAGATGTTCCCGGCCTCCAATTCTTCACTCAGCATTGCCGTCCAATCGTGGCAGCCGCTGCAGCCTGCGGCGACCCAAAGCATGAGGACGGGACCGTCGAACGAGTTCCGGAGGTCATGCGTTGCACCGTTGTCCACGTCGCGGTCAAAGGTCGGTGCGACGAAGGAGAGGCGCTCGGGAACGGGCGAGAGCATCGCTTTCTCCTCGGTTTCCACAGCGTCCTCAAAGGGCGTCGCAATGCAACCGGCCAACATCATCAGAAGCACCATCACGGAAACGGTGCGCTTGGCTTGATTCATGCTCTCTACCCTCAACGTGCCGTATATCAACGCCTGTTCAAAATCCGAAGTTCATCACCCAGTACAGGGCGTCCCACCAGGTGCACTGGATCGAGAGCATGACCGATCCGGCCACGACCAACTTGGCTCCCTTCAGTCGGTCCCGGGCCGGCCAAACGAGCACGGCAAAACCGACGGAAGCGGCTCCTGCCGTCCACAACACGGCCACGATGGCCACCATCCCAAGCGTCGACGGGCCCTCGATGTACATCCGGGTGAGGTCAATCCACACCAGCGAGCACAGCAGGAAGGCCGCATACAGCACCATGAGTCGCTGCACGCCTCGTCCGTCGTCCGAGGTCCACGGCCAATGCAAGGATGCCACCTCGTCTTCGCTCCACGCCAAAAAGAACCGATGCATCATCAGCAGGTAGCCTGCGGCAGCAACAAACATCCACGGTACGATGAGGGACTGCATGGAGGTCGGGACTTCGCCCCAATACACGGACGGGTCCTCAAACGCCTGAACCCCGCGCCAATACGAGACCAAGATGAGCGGTCCAACGATGTTGGTGAACCAAAACACGGTCTGGCGCTTCATTCGCTTTCACCTCGGGCTTTGGCAGCGGTTCGCTTGAGGAACGGGCTGTAGAGGGCGGGGAGGATGATCAAACTGGACAACAAAGCCAAGGTAATGGCTACCACAAACGCTTGTCCGAACAAGCGCAGCGGCAACAACGCCGAGAGGTTGAGCACGGCAAAGCCACCGGCGGTCGTCAAGGCCGCACCCGCCATGGCCCGTCCGGTGGTGGCCGTTGATTTGGCCACCCATTCTTCGGGCGCGGCAAACGGCCGATGCTCCGCTTCCTCCTCAAGCCGGGTTGTGAAGTGAACGGCGTAGTCAACGCCCAGGCCCAACGAGAGGGCACCGATGGTGACCGTCTGTGAGTTGATGTTGTAGCCCGTGTAGCCCATGATACCGTAGACCCACACCACGACCATCATGAGTGGAATCCACGACACGACGCCGCGCTGCAAGCCTTCCTTGAGGTCGTTGCCGTTGCGGACCGTGTGAATGCCCACCAGCATGAACAGGATGACAAAGGCCACGATCCCCGTGGATTGAACGGAAGCGGTCGCTACGTCGGCTGTCGTTTGAGCGTTGATCAGGGCTCGTCCGCTCAGCCGCAGCGTGAAGTCATCGCCGGCCTGCACCGACAGGCCGTCGAGGGCGGCCTCGATGCTTTCTGCCAGCTCCACCGTTGCGCCCCAGTCCAAGGTATCGGCCTGGAAGGAAAGCACGGTCTGGAGACCGTCGCGAGCAAGCAGGCTCTTCGTCGCCTCAACGCCCGTGGTGTTCTCGAGGGACCACGCCAGAAGGTCGTCGTAGCCGGTGCTATCGCCGGATTCGGCGGCAAGAAGGAAACCGTCCACCACGGGATCTTGCAAGCGTGTTTGCTCGAAGACGTCCCAAATGCCCGTTGGCACCCCGCTTACATCGTCCCGCGCCGACATCGTGTCAAAGGCTGCCGTCCATGCAGTCCGCCCTTCTTCGCTGATGACATCGCCGTCGATGACAACGTACAGGGGCGAGCGGCTGGTGCCGAACTCGTCGCTGATGAGCAGGAAGTCTTCCACGACGGGGATCGACTCGTCCAGTTGGTCGCGTTGCTCAAACGCCACTTCGAGCTGTTGGAAGCCAGCGACCATCGGCACCAGCAATACGACGGCGATGAGGCCAACCTTGAGCGGTTGGGTGGAAAGCTTGCCGAGGTTTTTTGCGAGCGGGCCAACGGCGACCTTGCTCGCCTTCTCCAACGGCAGTTTCTTGGTCGGCAAGATGAGCATGAGGGCGGGCAAGGCGGAGATGCTCAGCAGGTAGATGAGGAACAAGCCAATGGCGATCACGGTACCAAACACCTGCAGAAACGCCAGCGTGGACAGGCGGAAGGAAAGGAAGCCCACAATGTCGGTGGTAATGGCGATCATCAGCGCAATCGAGGTCAGGACGGTGCCCTGACGGATGGCACGTTGCCGTGCAGCCCTGTCGAAATCTCGCAACGTCGTCCGTCCCATCGGGTTTCGATACTCTTCCTCCTTGAGTTCTTCACGGATTCGAAGCACGACATGGAGCCCATAGTCAACGCCGATGGCGAGCAGGAGCACGGGAATGGAATTCATGGCGGCGTTGAAGGTCATGTTCACGCCTGCAAATTGCAGCCACCCCGAGAGACCGTAGGTGGCAGCGATGGCAATCACGGTGAGGACGAGCACGTAGGCGGTTTCTCGAACGCTTCGGAAATTGAACCACAAAATGATCCCCAGCAACAGCATGGCTGCGCTGGTCAGCATGCCGATCTCCTTCCCGATGGTGGCGCTGTTGTTCTCTGCGAATTGAGCGAACGAGAACGTGCGCACGTCACTGTCGTTGGTGGCCGTGATGACCTCGAGCTCCATGGCCTCCGCCCACGCCGTCAAGTCCGCCTGAACATCCCCGAGGATGTCGTAGCCGTAATCGAGGGGCTCGCTGGACACCACCAGCGTGACCATGACCGGACCGTCCGACACCCACGGGTCGTCGGCGTCGTCGCTCGGTAGGCACGAAAGAATGGCCGCTCGGAAATCAATTGACTGCAATCCCATGATGGGGCCGAGTTGGCCCTGAAGTGGACCGGTGACGGCGAGGATTTGGCCGGTTTGAGCCGGGGTTCGGTTTTGAGTCATGGATGAGAGCTGCCCCGTGAGCATGCCGAGTTCGTCGCTCAAATTGTGTCCCGTGTCCATGCGAGCGAGCCATGCTGCAGGTTCGTCGGCGTTCCATGAAAGCAAACGCTCCGGGGAAACGGGCTCGACCTTCGGTACATCTTCAGCGGCCGATGAGAGGTTGGCGAGGGCCGATGAGAGGTTGGCATCGTCGTTGGCCATGAGGACTTCAACCGCCGCCGTTTGCAAGCCAGCAAGCCAATTCATAGCGGTATTTTCGTCCTGAAGGGCCATCCACTGCATGGCTTGACCTGCGGGGCCGTTGTTGGCCTGCGTGCCAAACAACGGGTAGTGGTACGGTTCGAGGTTGCTGTCGTTGAGCATCATCGCCTCGATGACGGCCAGTTGTTCCCAGGTCTCTGCCTCCAGCAGGGCTTCGCCTTCGATTTCGTCGATGAAACGAATAAAATCGAGGTTGGCTCGGTATTCCGATTCAATCTCGTTGAGCAGGTCGACGCTGGGGTCGTCGGGGAAAAACCCGTCTTCGCTGTTGTCGAATTGAAGGTGCATGCCACCGGCAGCGAGCGTGAACATGGCCAGCATGACCGCCGCAAAGGCTTGCTTTGGGCGGTCTACGCTCCAGTCGGTCAAAGCCATGAAAGGATTTCGCATGATTTTTGCACATTCTTTTGGCTTATAACCGTCCGTTTGTTTTCCGCTCCAACGCCCGTAATTCCCGTAGCCCTCTGTCTTGAAATACCCTCAAGCTCATCGTTTAGCATGAACCAAGAAACGCTCTATTTTGGCTACGGTTCAAACCTCGATGCTGAGGATTGGGCGGCTTGGTGTCGCAAACGGGGGGCCGACCCAACCAGCATGGTTGAGTTGGGCCCTGCCTGGTTGCTCGACCATTCCCTGCGGTTTCACTATCGCTCAACAGGACGGGGTGGCGGTGCTGCGGATGTCGTTCGGGATTCGAGAGGGACTGCTGTGCCGGGGGCGCTCTTTTCCCTGTCCGAGGAGGGGTGGGAATGGATGAACCGAAAAGAAGGCCACCCTCGAGTGTACCGTCAGACGCCGGTCAGTGTTTTCACCCTGTCAGGGGACGTGGTGAAGGCCATTACCTACGTTGTTCACCCAGATCGGGTCTGCGATGAGTTGGTCGTGCCAACGGACGTGTACGCTGGCCTGATAAGGAAGGGACTTACAACTCGAAAATTACCAACTCAACATTTGAATTCAGCAATTGAAAAATTTCGTGCTTCATCCACGATTGACCATGTCTTTGTCTACGGGACGCTGATGAAAGGGAATGAGCGATGGTCTCGCATGCGTCCTTGGGTATCCGATGGGCCCTCCACCGGACATGTGCAGGGGCGGCTTTACCACTTGGGTCACTATCCAGGGCTCCGTCTTGACGAGGAAGGCATCGTTCACGGGGAAGTGTACCGTTGCGAAGACATCAGCGGAGCCTTGAGTGAACTCGATTCCATCGAAGGGGTTGACGCCGATGTGCCGGACTCCGGACTCTACCTTCGCATGCCAGTCAGGGTTGAAACAGGAGCAGGCTCGCAGTGGGCCTGGACCTACGTCATCAACCGACTCCCTTCAACCGCTTTTCGTTTAGACGAAGGTCGTTGGCTGGAGTAAGGCATTACTCCAAATCCAAGAGCACGGCGCCCTGGGCGACCTGATCGCCGGCTGCGTAGTGCACAGCGGAAACGGTGCCGTCTGCAGCCGCCACGATGCGGTGCTCCATTTTCATCGCTTCCAAGACCATGAGTGGCGCACCTGTCTTGACCTCGTCCCCTTGGGACACCAGAACTTCGAGGACCTTGCCGGGCATCGGTGCGACCAAACCGCCCTCGTCCTCGGCACCCGAGGAGCCGGGCTCGACGCGTTCCCATTTGTAGGTCCGGCCGTTGAGATGAACCCACCAAACGTCGCCGACTTTTGCTGCGTGGGCGAGGCACGTGCTTCCGTCTCGCAATCGAAGATGGAGGCGCCCGCGGTTGTGCTGAACGAGGCTTTGCCCTTCCAAAACGAACGCCTCACCGTCACGAGACAGCGTGACTTCAATTGGCCCGCCGCCGGATGCGAACGTGTGCTGCATCAAGGGTACCTCCGATTCAGGGTGGTGAACGGGCTTGGCGGCCCGTCGGATGAGCCCGCGGCACGTGCCGTATGAGTACGATGAAGCCCAAGCGTTTCAGCACTGGCGGCCACCAGCAATGCGGCGTCTTCAAGCATGGTGTTGGCGGGAGGGTTCCAACCGTCCGGCCAGAGGTCGTCAATGGTGGTCGTGGTGGTGGTTCCGTCCACAACGGGCTTGGCGTCGCACAGATCT
>CAXGZM010000057.1:0-9533 GCA_964014165.1 uncultured euryarchaeote
CACCACCCTATACCTCGTCGGCAGCGTCAGATGTGTATAAGAGACAGGTTTGACCTGGTCAAAGAGCACGAATTCGGGGTTCACGTCGTCGCTGATGTCCCAAACACCGAACAGGAGTTCGACGTAAATCTCGCCGTTCTCATCGCTGGTGACGTTGATGGGGTCCAACACGTCGATTTCGTTTTGGAACGTGATGGTTCGATCCGCCACGTCAAACAGGGGCTCTTGGGTCAGCGGGTCAACCGGTGAGACGAGCGTGAGGGTCACGTCGACGGTTTCTGGAACGTTGAGAGCCAGCGTGATGTTCGAGATGTCGGAATTGACGAAGGCCGACTCGTTGAAGTCGTACCATCCATCGTTGTCAACGTCGCCACGGTAGTAGTAATCGCCTTCCGGGAGAGGGCCGTAGGAGAAGTTTCCTTCCTCGTCGGTCATGATCATCACGGCTGCGTCTTCACCGAGTTCAACGTCGATGAGCTCAATGGTTTGGTTGGGCATGAAATCACCGTTCATGTCCCGCAGGGTGTCCTTGAATATCGCACCGGGCATGGTCATGTCCAAGTCATAGCTCGGGTCAACACCGATCTCGACGGGGTCCGGCAACAGAACCTCCTTGCCGCTGGCAAGTCGAGCAATCATGTTGTAGGTTCCCGGGAGAAGACCGGTTTTGTAGAACGAGCCAGCTTCAACCATGGGGCCAGAGAACGTTCCGACACCGATGAACAATCCGGTTCCGTTGAACGTACCCGTTCCTTCGAACAATCCAGCGCCCTCAAGGGTCTCTCCTTGGCCGGCCTCTGCATCACCGTAGGTACGGGACAAGGTGGACGTGCCCTCGGAGGTGAAGGTACCCATGGCGTCTACCGTACCCTCCAAACGGTAGGTCGGTAGGTCGCCGGTGTCGTCAATGAGACAGAAGGTCGCGTTGGCGGGCATCAAGGCGTTGGATTCGTTGTCGGATTCACAATCGACCACGTCGTTGGGCTCAACCCAGGATGCTTCGATAACACCGTTTCCTGACCACGTGCCGTTGGCGAAGAACGTGCGCTCGTTGCCAATGTCTCGGGTGAAGTTGCCGATGAAGTTGCTGGCAAGGGCGATGCCTTCGCTTTCGAAGGAGCCTTCCTCAACCAGGGTCGCTTCGCCCGTTCCCTGAAGGATGCGGGATTCTTCAGAGGTGAAGGAGCCGCTCGTGGTCTCGACGGTGTAGTTGTCGGTCATGGACCAAATGTTGCGCAGAACGAAGGTGGTTTCGGAAATGGGGTCGCCGTTGAAGGCTTCATCGCCGGACCACGACACCGTGCCGGAAACACCGCTGCTTTGGACGGCGATGTCGACCGTGTTGGTCATGCCAACCTCACGGTTGGCTTCGTCGGCCGTGACGTTGGTCATGGTTTCGCCCAACCACGTCATGTTGGCCACTTGGCCGAGGACCGCCGTGATTTCGTTGATCTGTCGGTCATCGTTGGTTTCCGTCAGGATATCACTCAGTCGCTCGCCGTAGGAACCGTCGCGAATGTTGTCGCGCGCCGCACTGGCGTCAAAGACGCCTGCGAAGGCTGTAACACGGATTTTACCGGCAGGTGCGAGGAAGCTGTAGCGGCCGTCATCGTCAGCGTCAACAAACCCAATGGGCACCCAATAAGTGTCCTCGTCAAGGTCCTCACCGTTCTCGCTCGAAAACGCGTCGCGCTCGATGAGCAACCGAACGCCGGGGAGGCCCTCGCCGTTGTCGCTCATGGTGACTTGACCGGTCATTTCAGCACCGGGATAGTACTTGAGAATCTTGACCAAGGTGTTGGTTGACTGGATTTGGTCCTCGGGAGATTCACTGTACCAGTTAGCGATGACGTAGTGATTCATCATGGCACCCGGAAGCGGCAACGCATTGGTGAGAATGGTCCCTGGCGAGCCGGATTGACCGAAGTGCTGGGACGGTTGCGGGTTGCTCGAACCGGCGCTGAGACCGAGCGTTGATGCGCCGTAGCCGACGTAGGTTCTCGCAACCATGGTGTCAAAGAACGGGGCGTTGTGATCCACTCGTACGTCCTCGATCTGCAGCATGTCAATGTCAGCACCTGCTTGTTGATTCAAGAAATCCTTCTGCATGGCGTCGTCGACTTCCTCACGGGTCATTTCGTCTTGGAATTCGCCGCGGACGGTTTCGTAAACCTCGTCCATGTAGGTGCCGATGTCTTGACCGGCCAGGATGGTTGGTGCACCAAAGATACCCATCGGCTGTCCTCGGTTGTAGTTGGCGTCAGCGGTGTAGCGACCTGCACGCGGGTAGAGTCGGTCGTCGATGGCGAAGTACCGAATCTCGTGGTTGCGGGTGATGGTCTCACCGGGTGCACCCTCGTAATCTTGGACGGTGTAGAGGTTGTCGAGGTTGATGAGGTCGTTGTAGAGGTCGTGGATGGTGGCCGTAGGATGTGCGTCAAAGGCCGCCGTCAGGAGTTGGGTGACCAACGCCAGGCGAGCGTTTTGCCGGTGGATGGAGGTTGAGACGGAGAGGTACTCGTCCAGCAGGTCAGCCGTGTACCAGTAATCGCCGATGATGGTGTGCGTCCGCTCGACGACCGTGTCTTCCGAGGTTCGCACGTTGTTGTTGAACGTGATGTCGGCTTGGTCCATCGAGCTCCATGCATCGCCAACGCAGCTGGTCGAGAGCGCTTCTGTACAGGGAATGGCTTCTTGATTCTTGTAAATCTTGTAGACCTTCTCACCGCCAAAGACACCGGCCGTGTGGAGGTAACCTTCGGCCATCACGACGTCTCGGTTGGTCTTGACGACGTTGAACGAGCGCTCCTCGATGAACGGAACCATTTCTTCGCCGAAATTCAGCTGCAGCGTCTCAAAGTCCGACCACTGGTTGTCGTCGAGGTACTTCTGGACAACACCGGCGAACGTGGGCGTGAGCTCGAAGTCCGTGCCTTCGGTCGCATAGACGCGGTCGCCTTCAGCCAGCTGCCAGATGAACATGGCCGTCAAATCGTCTTGATTGCGAGCCAACAGCATGTTCCCCGTTGCGGGGATACCGGACTGGAAGTTGTCTGAGACCGAGGGGTGTTCACCGGTGCTCAATGCCTGGAACCCGTAGTCCCACCACGAAACGAAGGCCGGCTTTTGTGAATACGCCATGTCGGTGTCTTCGTTCGCCAGCCATTCGTACGCAGCGTTCCAGCCGTTGTCGTTGAACGAGGACCCGAAGCTGCCGAGGTACCAGCGACCATCGTAGGTGCTGCTGTCAAGCACGGAGAAACCAAGCCCGTCGAACCGAAGAATGTCGGGGACGATGTTGTAGATTCGCTCGTCGATCTCAGACTCTTGGTTGGAGGTACCGGGAATGGCTGAATCCAAACCGTAGGTGGCCTGCTGACCGAAGATCATGATCATGACGAGGAAGACGGCAGAGAACTGAGGCGTGCGCCAGACGGCCTTGCGTGCACCGGAGATGCGGTCTGCAGGCGTTCGGATGCCGAACTTCTTCCACGAACGAACAAGGCCGCTCCAGTTGGCCCACTGCCAGAACGCCACGATACCCGCAGCGCCGAGGATGGCCATGATGGGCGTGGCGTTGAACATGAAACGAGCAGCGTTCCAAGCCATGAAGGTGGCTGCGAACACCCAGACACCGAACACGAGGGCCGTACCGTTGCGGTGGCGAAGACCTCGCCAGAGCAATCCACCGCCCATGATGAGGGCAAGCAAGAAGGTGATGGGCCCGAAGGAAGCGAAGAGTTGCGCTCGGTTTGGAGCGTTGGCTTCTGCAACCGTGCCGAAAATCTTCGTCTTCGTGAAGTAGCCACTTCCCGTGAACAAGACGTCCCATGCGTTGGAGATGTCGAGCGTTTTGAGGACGTAGAGCAAGGCAAAGAACACCGAAGCAACACCAGCGAGGGTACCCAAGACGAGCAACCAAGGCTTGTCGCGGAAACCGGTGGTGACGAAGGCGATGGCGATCGTGAACCCGAAGATGAACAAGAAGGGCTGGAGACCGGTCGGGTCGAACACCAAGTTGAGTTGCGGGTGAGCGTAGAACGGCAGCGCCATCAGGAAGATGGTGGTCAACATCACCAGGAACATCACGCTGAGGGTGGTTGAATCACGGCGGCGGAACATGTTCAAGGCCACTTGCAAGGCGTAAGCCAGGAAGAGGATGGAAGGACCGACGACAAACCCTTTCCAACCGAGGGCGACGATACCAAAGGCAACACCGGCCAGTGCGGCGTTTGCAAGGGCAGCCTGTCGGTGCGCTGCAACGTCGTTGAAGGCCCGGACAAAGGAAAGCGGATGGGGCGAAGTGGTTTTGGAAATGCGAGCAGAGCCAGCATACTTCACCGCTCGAAGCCAGTACATGAAACCGACCGAGATGAAGAGCATCACGAACGAGTCGTGGTCTGCAAGCGCCCAGGTCGAGTGGGTGACGTGCGCAGGCATGAAGGCGATGAGCCAAGCTGCGAGAACACCAGCACCCTTGCCGAAGTGATCCTTGGCCATGGAGGCGATGGGGAAGACGGTCAATGCACCGTAAACGGCTGGCAGGCCGAGCATGCTCCACCACACGGCATCCTCAGGGTTGTTGAGGAACGGCTCGAGGGCCATGGCTCCGATGGCCATGGACCACGAGAAGAGCGGAGGACGGGGGTTGATACCACCGACGGGGTAGAAGCGATCTGCATCGACCACGAGGTGAGCGTTGTTGGCGAGAATGTAATCCACGACCCGCTTCATGTACCATGGGTCAGAACCACCGGTCATGTCCCAGTTCCCCGTACCGAAGGCGTTCATGGACGGGACGGCGTACCATTGGACACGGATGGCAAACCCGATGAGGAAGGCCAAGCCGACCATCATGCTTGCTCCGTGAGCACGGAGGAACAGACGAGCCTGCGAGGGCTCGTGCTCGCCAAGGTTGGCCCAACCGCCGTAGCGCTCGTGGTTGCCCAGGGAGTAGATTCCCACGCCGATGAAGAACGTGATGGCGAGCCAGATGAGTGCGCCCCACGTACCGTCCAAATCCTCGTTGTACCAGATACCGGCTTCAAACCAAGCAGCCACCTGATAGAGTGCCCACATCGAAGCGACCACCATGGAGCGGGTGTACCATCGCTCAGCGACCATGCCGGCGACGATCAGCGCTACTACGCCGGTCAAGAAGGCGCTCCAGTAGCCGAAGTAGCCGTGGTAGCCCGTTTCGGTGGTGATACCGAGTTGGTTGAAGTCCTCGACGCTGTTGAAGTGCCACAACGACCCCGCAAAGGCGAGGACCCAAACACCGAGGGCCACCATCAGCGGGAGTGCAGCCCGGTTGTATCCGTTGGTTTGCCCGAGGAAGGAAAACCATCCTTCCTCGCCGGCCGGGTTGAGCGTGCCGCGTGAGAGCACACCGGCCAAGAGGCCGGCAGCGGTGAACATGGTCCAGTACGCAAAGAAGACGTACGCCGTTGCTTGGCGCTCAAGGTTCATGGTCGAGACCAACTGGCCGCTTTCCATTTCGTAGGTGGAGGGCAGCGCAGCATAGGCATCGCCAGCCGCTGCGATGGCCAACCAGAATCCGATGGCGGAGAAAGCCATGGCGGTCATCCACTCGTGGCGACCTCGAAGGTCGAAGTTCGAGCCGATCAGAACGATCACTGCAAACATGAGCGCGGCCAATGCGTCAACATCGCCCATCATGTAGAGCGCTTCGGCACCGACAAAGGCCAACACCAGCACGCCGAGGGAAACGGTGGTGGAGGACAGGTCGGGTTGCGAAGCCAGAACCAAGCGCGGCACCATGGCCAGCATGCTTGCGATGGCGACGACCAGCATCGGCATCATGTTGTTCATTGTCAAGTCGTATTCAATGCCCACGACTCGGGTGGTGGCAAGAGCGAGCAGCACGGCCAAGGGTGCGAGCAGCAACCCCAACGTGGCACTTGGCTGAATCGCCTTCGTATCCATTTGTTCATCCATTTGTATCCCTCATTTTAGGTCCAGCCTCAAGGCTGGCGTCGTTGGCCACTTCTGAACCCCTTTTAGGGATAACGGGTTACCCCCGAAACCGATGTGGCTCAGTCGCCTTTTTGTTTATGATAGAAACGAGCCAAATTTAGATGATTTATTCCATGGCTCGATGCCCAATATCGGTGCGGTGGTGACCCCCCTCAAGGGTGATCTTGTGAAGCAACGCGTAGGCTTGGTCGTGGGTGGATTGAAGATCGCTGCCTTGGGCCGTGCAAGAGAGGACTCGCCCGCCTGATGCGATGAAATGCCCGTCATCGTCTTGGGACACGCCGGCGAAATTAATCCACGCCCCACCGTATGCTTCCTCGTCGAGAATCTCCGAGAGGCCGTCGATGTGCCGTCCCTTGATGGGAGAAGCAGGGTAGCCTTCCGATGCGAGCACCACCGTCAGCGCCACGTCATCGTGAACCTCCAGCTCAACCTCGTGAAGTCGGTCGGTGGCAGCACCGTGGAGCAGGTCGTACATGTCGGTCGCCACCAGTGGAAGGGTGACTTGGCATTCTGGGTCGCCAAAGCGCACGTTGAATTCGACGACGTAGGGGTCGCCGAGTTCGTCGATCATCAAGCCGATGAACAACACCCCGCGATAGGGCGTTGTTTGGCTTGAAAGATGAGCGTGCATGGGCTCCACGATTCGTTCCACCACCTTGGCATGCACGGCCGCCGAGACCACCGGTGCAGGGCAATACGCACCCATGCCGCCGGTGTTCGGGCCCTCGTCGTTGTCGTAGGCACGTTTGTGGTCTTGGCTGGCGGGCAGCGTGCGGTAGGCGGTTCCATCCATGACCACCAACATGCTGGCTTCTTCACCCGGCAGGAAGGCTTCCAACAACACGTACCCGTCGGCTTTGATGGAGAATTCAATGAACGTCTTCGCTTCATCTCGGTCGCTGGTGACCACCACGCCTTTTCCACCGGCAAGCACGTCGCGCTTCACCACCCACGGTTGACCTGCGAAAACATCCAAGGCGGCATCGAGGTTTGTGGTCGCATCGAGTCGAACGTAGGATGCTGTTGGCACACCTGCTGCCTGCATGGCTTGCTTGGCGTGAAGCTTGGAGCCTTCGAGGTGCGCAAGCGCGGCGACCGGCCCGAAGCAGGCGATGCCAGCGTCTTGGCACGCATCGGCAAGGCCGTCGCACAACGGTGCCTCGGGCCCAACAACGACCAAATCAGCGTTGAGATGTTCAAACAGGTCAACCAAGGCCGTCGTGGACATCTCAATTGAGTGATTCGTGGCCATCCGAGCCGTTCCAGCATTGCCCGGCACGCAGTGCAGCGAAGCCACGTTGGGCGATGCGTCAAGGGAAAGGCAAAGTGCATGTTCACGGCCACCACCGCCGACCACAACCACCGTTGCACCTGTCATGGTTACCTGTGCCCGCCTGCGATGAATAAGCCCTTCGCGTTCGTCGGTTTGCCCGTGGCTTCGGAAGAACCCTTATTCGCCATGCAGCCAACAGATGACCATGCGAACCCATGCACCAGCCGCCGCCCTTCTCCTCAGCCTCTTGTTGGTGGGCCTCCCACTCGCTGCTGCCCAAGCACCCAGCGACGGAAGCACAACCACGATCACGGGGTCCGAGACGTGGACGGATGACGGCCACATGGACGGCCATGTGGTGATCGCTTCCGGTGGCTCCCTGACGGTGAACGCCAACATGACCGTGGCAACCGGCTCGTCCTTCACGGTGGAAGACGGCGGGCAACTCGTCTTGACCAACGGCGCCCTCCTGAGCGACGACCTCAACGCCGGCCTCATGGTCAACAGCGTGTATGCGACCATCACCCTCAACTTTGGCGACCTCGCCGATGAGGGGGTGGTTCAACTCAAATTTGACCACGCCATCAACGCCGGTTCGAAGTTCAACGTCACCCTCGGCGACGAGACCGTCAGCGCATCCGGAGAGGAGCTCATTCAGTTCGACGCCCCGCTGAACGGAACCGACCTCGTGGTGAGCTTCGACTCGTACTACTTCACGCCGACCTACGTCCTGTGGGCCAAGGCCATTTACGGCGGTGGCAACACAGAAACCGTCCTGGCTCAGGACATGAATGCCTCGGACGCCCCGCTGTATTGGTTCCAATCCGGATTTGACATCAACGCCCACGGCGACCTTACCATCACGTCCAGCACCGTGTCGGGGGCGAGCATCCAATGTGACTCGCTCTGCAGGTTTGACGGAACCGAACTGGTGGGCAGCGCACCTGTCGAGGCAGCAACGACCGCATCGGTCGCCGTCCTCAACAGCATCATCAGCGGCTCACGCTCGGACGAAGACATCATCCTCCACGACGATGCCACCATTGACTACCAAGCCACCCAAGGCACCGGTGGCACCACCGATGCGTGGATTCGTCTGCTCAGCGAGCGCACCCTGACCACCAACATCCCCGGAGGGAGTTTGGACGTTTACGACATGGGATGGGGCGCAGCAGACTGGAACGATTTGACCGATGAAAACGGGAACGTCGTGTTGGTTGAGGATGGACCGACCAACGAACACAAGCGCATCGTTGCGTGGATGGACGGTGAGGGCATGGTCCACCAAGAGGATGCGAGCATCACCCTCTCCATCGAGAGCAGTTGGGGCGTGTTTTCCACCACCATTGATGCACCAACGACCCCAACGGCCACCGTCGAAGTCGAGCTCCCGTACGTTGCGGTAACGGCCGTGTCTCCAGAGAGCGACAGCGGCTTTGCCAACAGCAGCGTGCCCGGTATGATCACCGTATCCAACACCGGCGATGCTCCCGTTTCAGGTGTCAGCATTTGGTGCTACAATGGAGATGATGTCGCTGACACCACCAACGTCGTTGTGAGCCTCGCCCCGGGTGAGAGCAAAGATGTCCCGTTTACCTGGTACGCCTACACCGCTGGTGAGGCGACGTTAAACTGCAAGCCCTTGTTGCCGACGGCACTGGATGCCATTGCCGACGACGTGGTTGACCTCACCGGCGCCACATCAACCGTCGTGACCTGGGAATACGCAGTGGAAGAGGAAGACGCTCCGATCCTGATTTTCGTCGCCGTCGTGGCTGGTTTCATCGTCTTCGCCCTGATCGCAGCATCCCAGCGTCGTGCAGAAGAAAAGACCTACACCACTCATGAGGACGACCTCGGCGAGGCTTCCGGGCCCGTGAGCGCAGAATACGACACGGAAGACGCCGCAGTCGAAGCGGAAGAACACAGCGAAACGGTTGGTGAACCTGAAGAATCAACCGAAGATGCCGAGGACGAAGCGGAAGGCGGCTCCATCTACGACTTCGCACCCGACGGAGAATGAGCAGTTAGCGGACGGGAAAACCGAACACGCCCCGCTCCTCATCATTCACCAAGATGCACGCTGCCAAGGCATGCAGAGGGTAGCGAGCGTACTGGGAGGCAGAACGCCCCTTGTACTCCTCTATAATGTCTTGAGGGGTTTGAAAGAACCCTTGCGATTTCATGGAAATGATATGTCGGTCGTCTGTACCAACTCTGTCTCTTATACACATCTGACGCTGCCGACGAGGTATAGGGT
>CAXGZM010000058.1:0-9201 GCA_964014165.1 uncultured euryarchaeote
GCCTTCATCTCAATGGCAGGAGGGGCTTGTCCTTGCGAGGAGGATTCGTCTTCGTGACCGCCGGTGGTTTCGCCGTCTTCGGTCATGGACACACCAATGCGTTGATTGGTTTAACCATCGCTCCGATGGTTCACTCAAAATCGCCGGTTTTGACTGCCCAACTTGCCACAGAACCGGTCCAATTCCCCGTAAAATGGTGCAAAAGGTCGTCTTAGGGCCTTTGAAGGGTGTATCGTTATAACCTCAACAAGGCGACCGCAACGCATGACAACCATGATGTCACCCCGAAACATGCTGCTGGCTGGAATTGTTCTGGTCTTGCTGAACGTTGCTGCCCTCGCCCCAATGGCCACCGGAGCCGTTGAAGGCGCCGTCGAAGACAACTTCGCCTCCTTCTCCAAGGACAGCGTTTGCGCCAACGACGACTGTACCGAAGCCGAAGAGGACTGGGCCAGTTCGACCTCGCCCCGAGACTTCTACGGCTATTCCATCACCAACGTGGCTGACGTAATGGCCAACGGCTCCACACCGGTCTACGAGAAGATCGGTCCGGTCACCTACGACATCACCACCACACGCACCATTCTCGACTACGACAGTGCTGCAGGTGAACTGACCTACAACTCGGTCAAGTCCTTCGCCTGTTCTGCTGACACCGAAGTCCCTTGTGATACCGAGGTCAGCCAACTCAACATCGCCTTCCAAACCCAAGTCATCGGTGCCACCGGCACCGCCATTGCCGGCATCATGGATGTCACCAAGGCCGCCTTCACCACCGGTATGCTCGCTCAAGACCTCGAATCCATGCACGCTGGTGCCCCAACGGCGGCAGCCATGTCCAACAACCTCGCCGCAACCACGGCTGCGCTCGAGGACGCCGGCATGCCATCTGAGATGGCAGCCGCTGCTGCACCTGATACCCTCGCAGACAATTTCTGGACAGGCTACGATGCAAACTTCCAAGCTGTTGCTGGCGTGGATTACGCCACCGCAAACGGACTTAATTCCTCCTTTGCTGCAAACTTCTCCAGCGACGCCAACACCGACATGACCTACGCGTTCTACAACGCCATGGGCCCGGGTGGCGAAGACATCTCGCTCACGGGTGCTCTTGGAGCCACCATGCTCTCGGCTCACTGCGCCGCCTTCCCCACTGAAGATTCGGCCACCATCATGGGCATGGACGACATGACGGCCAGCGGCACGATGACGCGCGCAACGCTCTGGCAGTACATGGCCATGGCCACCGAAACCCTCCCCGACGTGGAAACCATCATCGCACGAGATTGGGCCATGTGCGCCGGCGTTGGCATGACGTTCTCCGCTCTCGGCGGCGGCGATGACGACTGGATGCTCGACACCACCGGCGAGGCCGTCAGCGCCTCCGCTCGCTTGGCCAACCTCGGTATCACGATGGACAACACGGCTGCCATGGCCATGCTCTTCGGCATCCCAGGCGACGACGCCATCACTGGCCTGCTCGAAGTGAGCGAATCCGGAACCGAATTCGGCGTGGGCAACTTCCTCGCCATGGACGCTGCCAGCGCCATGGATGCCTACGGCCTGGACGCCGCCACCTACGCCGCTGTTGCTGGATGGGCCGGTGGATGGATCACCGACGCCACGTCCCTGCCCATGATTCTCCTGGGTGGAAGCGGCGATATGACCGCTTCCCTGTTCGTCAACACCACCTTTGGTGCAGAGGACCCGCTCAACGGCGGCTACCTCGAAAACAGCCTGAACCTCGGTGGCGTTTGGGGAATGCCCGAAGGCCGTGAGAACATCGCTCTCGATCCTGCCGTCTCCGGCAACGCCCTCTACGGGCCGCTCGGCCTGACCACCCGAAACGGTGCTTCGATTTTCCTCTACGGCGAACTTTCCGGGATGACACCGCCGCTCAACTTCAGCACCAACCCACCCACGCCCGGCACCCCCATGGTGTGGGACGAAGCAACCATTGGCGCCCTCTACGGCGTGGACACCAACGCAGCCGCTGCCATGCGAGCACTCATGATGGGTCCGCTCTACGGCACCACGGCCGATTCCTTCGTGCCCGGCTACCTGATGTCCTCGTTCGGTACGGCACCCTACCTGACCCAGTCCTTCAACAACTGGCTCCTCGGCTGGCACGACCCGGTCAGCGCCTTCTTGGCCACGGGCAATCCTGCAGACACGAGCGTCGGTTGGACCTCGCTTGAATCCAACGAGACCTACTTCAGTTCGGATGTTTTGAACGGCGGCGTGGCCATCCCCAACGGCGACGGCACAAACTACACCATGTGCACGGGCGAAGTGAGCACCTGCGACAAGGGCGAAACCCTGGCCGAGGACGGCTCGACCCAACTCTCGTGGCGCAACGACGCCATGTTTGCAGCGACTTACGGTCTCATCACGCCCGAGTCCCTCGTGGGTACCACCGGCGGCTTCCTCACCGGCACGGACGACAAGGTCGACGTGAGCGGCTACGCCATCGCCGACATCACCTGCGACGGCACGAGCGAAGTCAAGGGCATCCCCGTGGACGACTGTTCGGCCACCGTGGTTGCTACCGAGCGCAACATTCAGGCAAACCTCCTTGAGACCTACACGCTCCTTGACGCCACGCCCGGTGCACTCCCCGTCTACTTCGGCAGCGACATCACCATGCAGGCCGAGCAACTCTCCGGCCTCATCATCGCTGGTGAATCGAAATCCACGTTCTTCTTGGACGTTCGAGCGCACGGCAGCCAGGCCAGCACGCCCAGCATGTCGGACCTGGTCCCGGTCTTCGAAATCCACTCCTCGTCCATGATCGAGGACAGCGATGCAGAAGAGATGGAAAGCGCCATCGTGCAGAACCAAGACAAGATGAGCTACTGGACAAACTTCGACTCCTGGATTGACTATGTCACCCTTCTGTTCTGGGTGGGCGGCATTGCCATGATCGGCATGGGCATGATTGGCGCTGCCAACGCACCCACCGAGGAAGAGGCGAAAGATGACGCCGCTTCTTCGGATGAAGACTGAGGTCCATTGTTCGAGAAAGGGTCGGAAAACCGGCCCTTGACCCCCGGATACAGGGGGAAGAACATATAGGGATTCAAACAACCGTTGACCGAAGGGACCATCTCTTCGGTGAACAGCTTGAGTTGCAAGTTGAATCTCCCCCTCGGACCGTCGCTACGCGACCCCTCGCTCGAAGCCGACCTGCAAGCACGTTTGGACGACGGGCACCGCGTCTTCGTCCTCGGCGATGTTCACGGCCACCTTGCGACCTTCAGGGCGCTGCTTCACCGATTGGACCTCAGAACCGAGGACCGGGTGGTGTGTCTGGGCGACATGATCGACCGAGGTCCAAACTCGGCCGGCCTCGTTCATCTCTTGCGTACCCATCCGCAGGTGATTTGCCTCAAGGGTAACCACGAACAGATGGCAATTCAGTGCGTGCAGCCCGACGGTTCGTTTGAAGCGTGGCAACCTTGGATGCAACGCGGAGGAAAATCGACCTACGCGTCTTACATCGTGCAGGCCAACGGCGACCTGTACGAAGCCAAGCAGCAGATGGCTGAGGACTTCATGTGGCTTGATACGCTGCCGACGCAGATCGTCCTCGACCATCTCCGCTTTGTTCACGCAGGTTACGACCCGAGGATGCCGCTTGACATGCAGGGCGAGAAAGAGTTGCTCTGGATTCGCAAGCCGTGGTTCGAACATGAAGGGGCCGTCGACCCCGCTCGCACCGTCTTTTTCGGCCACACGACCACCACCAAACTGGGAGATGCAGCCGGAGAGGTTGCCTTCTCGCCCCACCTTCTCTCCGACGGGCGCCCGGCCTGGGTTGGCATGGACGTTGGCGCCTACAACCACGTGGCGCCCGGCCTGGCCGCCGTTGAGGCCACGACCTTCCGCTGCGTGAAACAGCCCACGCTTCGGTGCGATCGGTGGTTCGAACGCATCGACACGCGTGCAAAACGCAAGGGCAAGAAACGGGCGTGGAAAGGGGAAGAAAACCTCCGAGAAGCCGACGTGGCGAGGAGTTTCGGCCTCAAGGCCCTGGCCGGGCGGGCGAAATCCGCCAGCACCTCCACCCTCCGGGCTCAGCGTGAACTGGAAAAGGCTGGCGTGGTGTTCCCTCAGCAGCCGGACACCATCACCAACGGTGGTTATCGTGTGTACCGAAAATCCCTGCAAGAGGCCCCCCCTGTCTCCCGAGGACCCACGTCGTTCAGGGTCTACCGTCAGCGAAAATCACCGGCCTGGCAGCACGAGGCAAAAGACCGTCTGCGGGCGGTGTAAATTCAACATCGTTTTGCAAGAATCTGGTAATAAATTTCCTTATTCTGATTCTTTCCGCTGATGAAGCGCCGGTGATGCACGGAAAACAACATTTAAGTGCAGAAAGTTCGATGGGCTACCATGGAGAACCAACAGGCAAACCCCTCCTCAACCGTTGCTTTGCAGTCAGCCTACCTTCGCGTGGTCAACCAGCGGAAAGCCAACGCCTCGATGCTGCGTTGGAGCCTTGAGTTTGCTGCAGCCGAAAAGGAGCGCAAAGCAGGAAACGGTGTCACCCTCTACCTCCTGTGAACCCCACGGCCAAGGTTCAATGCGTTGACCGCTTGGGCCGTGCATGGAGGCCATCGCATGGGACGTGCTGCTGGCGGCAGGCACCGTGTTCACCCTCGGTGCGGTGTCCCCAGGCCCCAGTTTGATGGTGGTGCTTCGAAACACCATGATCGGTGGACGTCGCCAAGGCGTCATGTGTGCGATTGGGCACGGTTTGGGTTTCGGCATCTACGCCGGGCTTGCCGTGTTCGGCCTCATCGTCTTGCTGGAGGAGGCACCCACCGTCTTCACCGGCTTGCAACTGGTCGGCTGCGCCTTGCTCGTTTGGTACGGCTGGTCCATGTGGACCGCCAACCATGACGCTCTCTTCAGCGAAGACACCGGATCGGGTGCACAGGGCTTTGCCGAAGGCTTCGCCATTGCGTTTTTCAATCCGAAAATTGCGCTGTTTCTCGTTGCCGTCCTGGCTCAGGTCCTCCAGCCGGACATGAACTTGCTCTCCAAAACCGCCGTCGGTCTTCTCGGGATGACCATTGACGCCCTGTGGTACCTGCTGGTGGCCGTCGTCCTGACCGGCACCCCGTGGTTGGACCGACTCAAAGGGCAAGCTGCGTTCATTCACCGCCTGACCGCCGTGGTGTTGTGGGGCTTTGCTGCAAGCGTGTTGCTCAACCTGTGATCATCGCTGACAGGTCGGACAGAAAAACGTCGAGCGGTTACTCTGCACGATGCGCCGAACCACACCGCCACAACCGGCTTTTTCGCACGGCTGACCTTCTCGCCCGTACACGGCGAAATGATGTGCGAAGTAACCGAGCGTACCGTCCACGCTTGCGAAATCGTTGAGGGTTGAGCCACCCGCCTGGATGGCCTCTTCGATCACGTTCTTGATGTGGCCGACCAGCGTTTCCAAACGAGCGGTTGGTTGACCGTTTTTTCGCACCAAACCGCCTGCCTCGCGGCGGGGTGAAATCCCAGCCCGAAAGAGGGATTCGCAGACGTAGATGTTGCCCACGCCCACCACGACTTTTTGATCGAGCAGCGCGAGTTTGATGGCCGTCTTCCGTCCTTTGAGTCGCTGAGCCAGGGCCCGGGCATCCCAAGGGTCGAACGGCTCAGGACCCAGCGAGGCCAGCAGCTTGTGGTCGGCTTCGTTCTCGGCAGGAAAAAGGTCGATGATGCCGAAGCGACGCGGGTCGGTGTAGACGGCTCGTGAGCCGTCCGTGAACACAAACTCGAGATGGTCGTGCTTTCCGCCGTGGCCGGTTTCGTCGCCAAACGATGACACGGGAACACCCCCGTTCACGGTTTTGAGCAGGGGTTTGGCTGACGCTGCTTGGTCGCTGTCAAACAGCGTGTAGCGGCCGCTCATGCCAAGATGGGAGAGCAGGACGCGCCCGTCGTCAAGGTCGATAAGGAGGTACTTTGCACGGCGACGAATGTCCGTCACCGTCGTCCCCGCCAGCGTTGCCAATCCTTCAGGGAAGGGGTAGCGGAGTCCCTCGCGGCGGATGAGCACGTCTTCGAACGTCTTGCCCTGCATTCCCTGGAGCAGGCCTTGGCGCACGGTCTCCACTTCGGGAAGCTCGGGCACGGTCAGGCCTCCGCAGCACGAACGACGAAGAGTCGGTGGTTGTCTTCGTAGCCGGTAAGTTCGATGACTTCCTCCACCTCGTGGCCTGCCGAGCGGAGCGTCCGCTCGACCTCGGCGAACAGCGCTGCTTCGCCTTCCCCGGTCCATCGTTCACTGGCCGCTTTGAGGGAGAGCAACCCCGTACCACCGGGTTGCAAGAAGCGCTCGCACGCAGCGAGGAAGATGTCCACTTGACCGGCTTGGGCGACGTCCTGGAAGAGCCAAGGCACCTTGGTAGGCAGCAACACCCCCCAAGCCGCATGTTTTCGCGCGTCTCCCAAAACCGGGACCAAACCGGGTCGTTGCGTTGTCATGAAGGTCAAATCCCGGAGGCATCGAGGGGCCAGGTCAACGCAGACCAGACGCCCACCAAACCGATTGGAAGCACCGCAGAGATGGTCGTAGAGGTGACTCACAGAGGTGCCGTGGCCGGCACCGAGGTAGAGCACGGTTTCGCCTTGCTCGGGCAGGAGCAGCGCCGGGTCTCGCTTGGTTCGCAACATACCAGCACCGAGTTTGGACCGGTTCGGATCCCATCTTCGGTGCTCATCACCCTTGAATTTTCGAAGCGATTCACCGTAGACGGCGGTACCGGGAACGGCGTTGTGCGTCCACAAGGCTCGGCGGTCCAACCGAACGGTGGAGGACAACTGCTGGGGTCCCCGTTGCCTGCGCTTTTTTCCTCCACCCATGGTTTCAACCTCATCGACGCGACGGCGGTTGCTTGTTGGCTTCGAGAAGGTCGTTGACGCGCTGTTCGACCTTCGCCACCTCTTCCTTCCCCCAAGCCTGACCCTCAAAGGCGTCAACTTTGGCTGCGATGCTGATCTTTCCAGCGAGCATCCGAGCGATTTTGCCTCTCACCCATCGTGGCGAGCGGCTGATCCAGGGATGCATGAAGATGTGACCGTGCTTGGGCGACGGTGCTCCGGTCTTGAGATGGTGGAAGAAGGCCTTCTCTGCCCCGAGGATCTGAACGGTGCCGGACGGGAGACGGGCCAAACGAGCACGCCCGTGGGCTTCGACGCACAAGCGAGCCGCCAAAAGCGGGCCCACCAGGGCAGCGACTGAGGGGAGGTGAGACTCCGCCAACTGTCGAAGGGCGTGCTCCATTCGGTCGAGACGGGCATGCGCACCGGCCGTGTTCTCGGCCCACTCGCGCAGCGAACGCCACTCCAACTCCGAAGGAAGTTCGCTGGGAACGTCAACCTCCATGGCTTCGGCGAAGGCTTGCGGGGTCTCGCTGGCAGCCACCGACCGCACGTAAGCAGCCCTGTCGATGACGACGGTCATCGGGAAGAACAAGCCGGCCCATTCGATGAGACGGGCTTCCATCGTCAGGTGGCTGGCGCGGAGCTCATCGCTGCCTCGTACGAGGTGCTCCAAACGTCGGTCCGGGTCGCTGGCGGCTGCTTGGACGCCTTCCACCGCCAAGCGAAGGGCGGCGCTGTCCGCGAGTGCCTGCTGTTCGGCCGTTGGAAGCGGCCACGCCGCCTCGGGGAGTTGAGGGTCGCCGTGGACGCAAAGGACAGCCTCGGGGAAGCGTTCGTGCAAGGTGCGTGCTTCTCTGATGGGTTGCCCCGATGCGATGAGGCGAAGGCGTTCCACCACAGCGTGTTCGGTCATGTGACCGTCCCACTGCATCACATCCACCAGATGGCCGTGCTCATCGGCGACGGCGGCAGCCTGCCAGTCGTACCACAACCACATGGAGCAACCCTTCACGCCGTTGATTTTGACCCTTGCCCTCCGTACGGCCGGTGTCCTGTTTAACGGACGCGTGTATTACCGAAAAACGGCAGAGGTTAAATATCCCCATTCGCAGGCTTACCCATGTTTTGCCCGAAATGTGGAACGCTCTCGTTTCCTACTCCTTCCGGTGACATCTCCTGCACCAACTACAAGTGCGGGTACAAGGGTCCTGCCAACCTGAAAACCAAAATCGGCGGAAAAGAGGTGGACCTCTCCAAAGCCACGTCCAGCACCAAGGTGGAGTCTCGGGACTACGAAGTCATCAAGGATTCCGACAACATGCAAGGCATCCTCACCACGGGGGATTACATGTGCCCCAAATGCGACTGCGTCGAAGTCTATGCTTACCTCGAGCAAACCCGGTCGTCTGACGAACCGGAAACTCGGATGTTGACCTGCAAAGACTGCGGCAACGGTTGGCGCGAATACTGAATCAGTAGTCGGATTCAACACGAGGTGCCAGGAAATAGAGCACTTCGCCTGCGCCGTCGTTGAACGTAAATTCAAGGCTCAACGGGAAACTCTCACCGAAGCCCAACTTGACGGTCCCGAGGGAGCCGAAGACTTTGGACAGCGGGACGAGGTAGGTCAGCGAGTATTGGCTGCGTGCAGGCTTGGAGCAGTTCAGGGATTCAAGTTCGTCCTTGGAGAAACTGACGGTGACCGAGTCGGTTTGACCCTGCACGTGAACGGTGAAGGAGTTGCCGTCGATGCTGAAGTTGACGAGGTCGCCCACCTGCTTGGCAGCACGAAGGGCTTGGGCCAAGGAGGCGCCGTTGATTTCGATGGAGGACGGGATGTCGATGTTGGGCAGGTTCGGCGAGTTCACCGTGCTGGGGTCCAAGGGTCGGATGTTTCGGTCGATTTTTCCGAGGTTGAGCGTGAGGACACCGGAGTCCTTGGTGTAGGCCATTTCGATCATGTCGTCGGCGCCACCGAGGCTGATGAGTTCCTTGACCTTGCGCAGCTCAAGGGCGAGGTCGTTTTCCTCGATTTCCCAGGTGTCAAATGCAGCGGCGTCGACCTTCATGTCGATCATCGCCACGTGCGAGGCGTCCACAACGGTCGCCTGCATTTTGTCTTCTTTGAACTCAAAGCGTGCGTCCTCGACGACCACGCCCAGAGTTTCAACAATTTTGTTCATCAAGTCCTGTCGGGCCGTGACGTTCAACATGAGTTCATCCCTCTCTGCATCAAAAGCCCCCCGCGACGGCTTATGAACTTAGCACAAACGCAAGCATGAACGGACGCGTTCGTGCGCGGTTTCAATC
>CAXGZM010000059.1:0-9050 GCA_964014165.1 uncultured euryarchaeote
TTCACCGCTCGGCATGGTGCGCATGAAATTGACACGGCTGCCCATGTCGTTGGTTTCTGGACTGTAGACGCTGGTGACCGTGCCGTCTTGGCGTTCGGTGAACATGTGGTAACCTTCGCCGGGTGCGTAGACGAGTGCCGTGTAACTCTGGCCGGATTCATCGTATTCGATGTGGGTTACAAGGCCACCTTGGTGTTGTGCTCCGCTGTTCTCAACCGAATCGCCCACGAAGTGTTCGGTGGCGTTGATGGCAAAAGCGCCAACGGCAACAAAGACGGCAAACAGCGAAAGCGTCAGCCACTGATGTTCGGATTCCTCTTCGAGGAGCCGGCGCCAACCATCAGCCATGATTGGGTGGAGGGGCGGAAGCAACATGAACACTTTGCCTGCTGAACTCGAGGCGGCCCGTCGTTTTGCGTGGGCGGCGGCTGCGGAGATATCATAAAGGGAGCATCGGTCGCAGGACTGCTTGGAGGCATACCTATGGCACGAAAACCCGCTGTGATGTACCGCCGCTTGAAAGGCCCAGCCTACACCCGCCGAAAGTACATCGGTGGTGTGCCCAACAACCGTATCCACCAGTACCACGTCGGAAACCGTCGTGCTGCGGAGACCGGCCAGTTCCAAGTTGTGCTCGAACTCCGTGCCGACAACGACGTTCAGATCCGCCACACTGCGCTTGAAGCCGCCCGTGTGGTCTCGAACTCCACGATCCGTAAGGAAGCCGGTGCACAGGGCTACGCCCTTCGTGTCCACACCTTCCCCCACCACGTGCTGCGTGAAAACAAGCAAGCCACCGGCGCTGGTGCTGACCGTGTCTCGCAAGGCATGCGATGTGCCTTTGGAAAGAACGTCGGCACGGCTGCCCGTGTCAAGCGTGGCCAGCGTGTGATTTCGATTCAAGTCAACGCACCCCACTACCTCACTGCTCGCGACGCATTGCGCAAGGCCAGCATGAAGTTCCCTACCCCGTGCACCGTCCGTTTGATCCGTGGACACGAGCACCTCAAGGGTCTCATTTGAGCCAAGAACAACACATCCGTTTCGCTGGGGTTGACCCGGTCGGCGGCAGGTGAAACAAAATAGAACAGACGAGAGGCTCGGTCAGGTGATGAAATGCGTGTTGCCGTTCTGAAGGAAGACAATTGTCAACCGAAGAAGTGCAACGATGAATGCCAGGTCTTCTGCCCACCGGTCCGAAACGGGCAAGAATGCATCATCATGGATGAGAACACCGGCAAACCTCACATCTCCGAGAGCCTCTGCATCGGTTGCGGTATCTGCATCAACAAATGCCCCCATGACGCTCTCATCATCGAGAATCTTCCAAGCGAACTCGAGACTGACATGATTCACCGCTACTCCATGAACGGGTTTCGCCTCTTTCGATTACCCACGCCCTCGAAAGAAAGCGTTGTCGGCATCCTCGGGCCCAACGGCATGGGGAAGTCAACGGCCATCAGCGCCCTTTCTGGCCGAATGATTCCGAATCTCGGGGATTGGTTGAATCAAGATGCGCAGTGGGACGAGGTCATCGCTTCACTTCCGAAGGGCGAACTTCGGGACTTCTTCATCGCCGTGCAGGACGGTAAGATTCGCGTGGCCGTGAAACCACAAAATGTCGATCGCCTACCCAAAAGAATCACCGGTACGGTCGCTGATTTGCTGAGCAAGGTTGACGAGCGAAATCTGCTGGAAGAGACCACTCGATCGCTGGGGATTGACCACCTGATGGACCGTACCGTCCAGCAGCTTTCAGGCGGTGAGTTGCAACGGATGGCCATCGCTGCGACAATTTTGCGAGACGTGGACGTCTACTTCTTTGACGAACCCTCCTCGTACCTTGACATTCACGAGCGAATGCGCATCGTGCGTATCATTCAATCCCTGGCCGAAACAAAGCGTGTGATCGTCATTGAACACGATCTCGCCGTGTTGGACGTCCTGGCTGACCTCGTCCACATCGTGTACGGAAAGAAAGGAGCGTTTGGCATTTTCACGCCCGCCCGCTCAACCCGGCAGGCCATCAACTCCTACCTCGACGGTTTTCTCCCCGAGGAAAACGTGCGTATACGGGACAAGCCCATCAAATTCCTGAGGCATCGGGATCGTTCAGGCGAAATCGGCACACCGGTTGTGTCGTGGGGCGGGTTGGAAAAGCAATTGGGTGAGTTTAAACTCACATCCGGTGAAGGAGCCGTTCACCGCTCCGAAGTCGTCGGTGTTGTCGGTTCAAACGGAACCGGCAAGTCCACGATGATCAAGATTCTCGCAGGCGAACACGAATACGACGCCGGCTGGGTCACCGCAGAAGCGAAGATTTCCTACAAGCCACAACACATCGACGTCGACATCGACGGGTCGGTGCAACTCTGGTTGGACAGTGAGTTGGGTCCACGCTGGCGCAGCGGTGAGTTCAACGTGAACGTCATCAAAGCCTTGGGCATTGACCAACTTCTGCCAAAGCGCGTCAAGAAGCTGTCCGGAGGAGAACGGCAAGCGGTCTCCATTGCGCTCTGTTTGGGTCGAGAAGCTGACCTCTACCTCCTCGATGAGCCGTCGGCACACCTCGATGCCAACGCACGAATGGAAGCCGCCAAAGCCATCCGGCGGACCATGGAAGCGAACGAAAAGTCAGCCTTTGTGATCGATCACGACGTCTATTTCATCGACATCGTCTCAGACTCACTGCTCGTTTTCGAGGGCCAAGGCGGTGTTGAGGGACGGGCAACCGGCCCCTACCGACTTCGAGAAGGCATGAACCGATTCTTGGCGGGTGTGGACGTCACGTTCCGCCGGGATCACGACTCTCGTCGTCCTCGAATCAACAAAAACGAGAGCAGAAAAGACCGCGAACAACGAACCAGTGGTGACTACTATTCTTACGACGCATGATTCTCAATCCAGCGCACTCCAAGCGAAGGAGGTGCAACCTTGCCCGTAGGACTTCCCCCCCGAGGCGGCCCGCTGGGACGATCCCGAGGTCGCTTGTCAGCCAGCGCCTTGACCACCTACCTTCGCTGCCCCCGCCAGTGGTTGTTGGGATACCAAGTTGGTCTGCAAGGCCCAACTCGCCCGTCTCAGATTCTCGGTATCGTCCTCGAAGAGGCATTCTGCGACGTTTTGATGATGCACCCGCCCGCCGTTGCCAGTCGTGACGAGTTGTTGGCATGGGCACATCGTCAAGCGTCAACCGTTGCGGAGAAAGCGATGGAGAAAGGAAGCTCAGCATGGGAAGAGGTTCTTTGGAAATCCGACCCGCGTGCCTGGGACGGTGTGTCCTTGGCATCCATCGAGGAACGTCTCAAGGGTGGGCTGCGTTTGTTTTTCGAAGAAGTTGAGGCATGTCATGCAGCTGACGGAGGGCCCTACCTCGAGCAACGAAGGACAGGCGACGTACCGTTTGATGTCCCTGCCCCTACCCTCGGTGCCGCTCCGTTGTTTCCGCTTCCGGACAAGGTTCGGGACGTTGAACTCCGTTCATGGACGCCCCCCTCTCGCCCCCAGTGGTCGTCGTCTGGCTCCACGATGACGTGGCACGAGGCGTGGGAATGCGCCCGTCCCTGGTTCAAAGACCCACGAGTCCACCAGCCACAACGCCTCTACCACCCCGACGGTTGGGCCTCCGGTGAATTGGACATGGTGCTGCGTTGGGACGGTCGTCTTCGTCTCGTCGACATCAAGCTCGGCACCCCGGATTCTGCATTTTCGGCCTCGCTCGAGCATCAGTTGCGGTTTTACGCCTGGCTGTGGCATGAGACCCATGAAGGTCAAACGGTTCACGGCATGGAGGGATGGTACCTTGAGGCCGCTGAGCGTGTTGGCTACGAGCCACCGCACGCAGATGAGATGGAAAAGTTGACAACAACTTACAAACAACACTTCGCAGCGATGCAATCCCATGAATCGGGTGTGATGAAATTCCCCGCAGCCCCCGATGGCGCCTGCACCGGCGAGGTAGCGGGTTGCGGTTGGTGCGGCGTTGCTCGTGGTGATGACGGAACGTGGGCGGTTCCCGAACGCTTGGCTTGGGTTCGCTCCCTGCCTGAAATTTCGATGCGAGCGCCCTACGCACCGCTTGGAGAGATTGAGGGGCGCGTAACCGTGACGGGCCGCCTCACCGGGGCTTGGGGGCCGATGCCCAATCACTTCGCAGAACACGTGTTCGGTGCTGTGCTGGTCGTGGGCCAGCAGCACATCACGGTGGAAGAAAGCGAGCCCGGAGCGTTTTCACAACTGCACGACCACGTCGAACGGGACCTGGTGCTGTACGACGCCCTTCCCGGGGTGTGGCGAGACCAACCGCGACTCTACGTCGACGCCAACACCACCGTGAAACTTCGTTCGGAACTTTCAGACGACGACATGCCAGCCACGACTCGCCTTGGTTTGCTCCGCACACGTGCCAACGTCAAGGGGCATGTCCTCTCCATCCGCCAGCGACGCGGCGTGCGGGTCGACGGGAAACCCTGGGCGATGGTGTCGTTGATGCTTTGGGACGGACACCACGTCGCCGAAGTGGTGGCGTTCGGTGCCAGCATCAATCAGCGCTTGCTCGACCTCAAACCGGGTGATGGGTTGGCGATGACAGGCGTTGAGTTGGGGTGGCGATCGGGCATCCTCCAACTGCGAATGGACAACCGCAAAACCCGCATTGAAACCTTCTCCAATCGTTGACCCGTCCCTTGAACAGTGAGGCTTCAAAAGGTGTGGCCTGCTTCCCGAATCCATGCCCGTCCACTCGGCGAATCCAGCGACCGACGAAGTCGGGCCTTACCGCCGAATGTCGGCCAGCCAGGCCAATACCTACAATGCGTGCCCTCGCCTGTGGTTTTACCAGAAAGTGTACCGGTTCAAAATGCCACAAATTCCGGTGCTGTTCGTGGGAAGGGCCGTTGAAGAGGCCGTTTGTCGGGTGCTCAAGGAGTCGCCAGGCTTCATCGTCGCCAAATCAAGCGCCGACGTTCTCCCGCCCTCCCCCTACGGTGAGGACGGTTCGCCGCTTCCACCGGATGAAGCGAGCTGGCCCGCCGTGGACTTGATTCCGTTGTTTCCTCATGAACAGCCTTCATCAAAAAACGACCTGCAAACGTGGGCTGCTGAGCGAGCGAGAGCCCACCTTCCTCCCGCTCTTGAACGCATGCGATTGCTGTGGGAAAAGGACGAACGAAAGGCAGGTGACTGGTCGGAAGTTGACCCCGAGCGGTGCCTTGCGATGGTTCAGCACGCCTTGGTCTTCCACCTCGATGAGGTAGAGCGTTGCATGCAGGCTGAGGGCGGCCCTGGCCTTGAGGCTTGGCGGCGAGGCGAACGGCCCGTTTGGCCTGCACCCGACGGCTTTCCGCATCAGGCATTCGAAGGCCACCCGCTTGCGTCCTCGGGAGCGATTTCTTGGTGTGAGGCCTGGGAGATTGCTCGACCGTGGTTCGTTGACCCCGATGCCCCCTCTTTCACCATGAATGCGATTCATCCCGGCCATTGGTTCCAGGGCGAGTACGATTTGGTGTACCGATGGTCGGGTTCTCCCGTCATCGTTGACCTCAAGGCCAGCGTGGGAGCAAACGACCGTTCAGGCGACTACGTTGAGCAACTCAAGATCTACGCCATGCTGTGGTATGCCACGCACGGCCGTCAAGAACAGGTGGCTGGTCTCCAGATATGGTACCTTGGCCACCCAAGCATCAAGACCGTTGACGTGCCGACGGTTGCGGAGATGGAGGCCGTCGAGCATGAGATGGAGCACCTCTGGAAGATGCTCAAAGAAAACGAACCAACGCTCGAAGATTGTCCTCCGCAACCCCGTCCAATGCGCGGCTTCTCTGCGGGTGGCGTCGCGTCAGAAGCACCCGAGGCGTCCCGTTGCGAGCGATGCGATTGGCGGTCGATTTGTCCGGGTGGGGACGGTACGGACGCACAACAACGACCCGACTCCGTTCAGTTGCCCGGGGCGAGCCAACGTTCGATACTTCAGCCCATCGGCGGCCTCAATCCACGAGCGACGGTTCGGGGCGAACTGTTTTCTGTGGGTTACCTCAACGACGGCGTCCCGCTGAAAATGACAATGAAGCAAGGGACGAACATCGCCCACATTCAGGTGGTATCAACCAAGCGTTCCGACGGATCGCCTACCGTGGGTGTTGCTGCCATGAAAGGACAGGCTGTCATCGTCAAAGATGCGGTGTTCACCATCAATTGGAAGGGTGAAATCGTGTTGAAGATGGATCCGTTTTCCGAGTTGGTTGCCGACGAGGATCCGGACATTGCGTCCAGCGATCTGTTTGATTTCCAGGCCAAGCACAACGTCGGTGGAAGGGTTGTGTACACCTACGAAAAGAGCGGTGTGGGGAAAACCGGGAAGCCATGGTCGAGAAAGGGCCTGATGCTGATGGACCATACCGGGGCGTTCAAGGTTGAGGGGTGGGCAGACGACTGGAACCATCAGTACACCATGCTGGAAGTTGGGGATGTTGTGGCCGTTGGCAACGTCGGACTCGACGCATGGGCCAGCGAAGTTCGCGCCGATTACACCCGAAACTCGAGACTTCAGATCCTTGAGCGTGTCGACCGGTCAGCCGCCTGAGGAAATGGTGGTCACCAGCAACGCAACGTCCTGCTTGAGCGGCGTGGAGTGGGGCAGAACGGTGCCGTCGTAGCTGACGATAACCATGGAAGGGAGGATGCCGGCCGCTTGGAGAGCGGTGCGAACCGTTGCCCCCTCGTCAACCTGAACGGTGGTGTCAACGTCGGTTCCGTGAAATCGAATCTCCATAAGACGGCGACCAAACATCATGCTTATGACCGTGGCGCAAGAGCCTTGGCCCGGAGCCGAGGTCGCATAGCCCGGTATTGCGGTGGATTCGAAATCCACTGTCCCTTGGACGCGGGGGTTCAAATCCCTCTCTCGGCGCTCTCCATTACATATAGAACGCATCATGCGAAGCCGTCATCTCTTTGACGAGGTCGTCTTTGACCGCAGGTGCCAAAGCTTCCAGTCGCTGCCTCAACCATGCGTCTCCGTCCTTGGGAACCGTCAGACCGAACGTGAACCATCGCTCAAGGTGTTCGATGAGGCGCTGCGAGCCCATGATGTCCTCGCTGTTGCCGACCGTAGTCGCAATGACACAGGCAGAGTTCATGCCGTAAAGCGGCCCCATGGAGGCCAACAACGCAGCCAAGCCGATGGCCCCCGATCGGGGCTCATCGCGGCGAACATCAACGCCAAGCGCCTCCATGTCAATGCGGAAGGATGAGGAACTTGCTACGGCGAAGGTTTCCTTGACCTCGGGCTTGTCAATCATCCCTGCCAGGACCAGCACGGTGGATACGCCCGACTTCTGAAAGAAAGCCATGATTTCAGCGGCGAGGGTGGACTGTTGCCCCGGTTCATTGGGTTGGGCTTTTCCAGTCAGCGTCACCAGGGGGCCTCCGGCAGCATCAATGCGGCGCAAGGTGTAGTGCGGTGGGGCGAGCAGTCCGTCCTCGTCAAGTTCGGCGTGCGGTGGCAGTCCAATCGGATGGAGCCGGGCCAACTCTAGGCCGTCGTGGAGGTTGCCAATGGAATCAACGGCGACCTTGCCCAGGTTGGCCACGCCGGGAAAGGCCACCAACAGGGTCGCATCGTTTGGGAGTGAGGATGCACCGTTCCGCCATTCGACTCGCATGGTCATGAGGGTCAAATCCCGTCAACACGCGTTATAATGTTTGATGCTGCTCGGATTCGCAGGGCCCTGTTTTCAGGGCAGTGCTTCCGTACCGTCACTCTTCCTCGGCGACATGTTGCGCTCGCATGGTTTCGAGCGAAGGCAACGTAGCAAGTTGACCGGGCCAGTCCTTGTCCTCGACCCCTTTCATTTTCCTGCGAAGCGCTGCTCGGTTGTCTTCGGGTGACCACTTCAGCGGTGCGGCGGCTTGAGCGCGTCCACCGCAAGCGGGACAAGTGGTGCTGAGGGAAAACGCACCGCAATTCAGGCATTGCTGCATCCGTTGCTTTGCCACGCCGTTCACTCCCGCTCCGCATGGGCTTCGCCACCCGCTGCCGACATGTGTTCGACCACGGCTTGCGTGGCTTGTTCCCACATGGTTTCGGCCACTTTGAAATCAGGAGCCTTGAGCTCAATCCGATAGGAGGGTGCACCGTCGTAGAAGCACTTGACGTCGATTTCCTGTTCCTCGTTTGACAGTGATTCGGCGGCCTCAAGCGCAGATCTGATCACGGAAACACCGTCGTTCACGTTGATGCTCAGCGTGAGTGTCCCTCGGACTTCAACGAACGGCGGGATGATGTTCTCGACGGCAATTTCAATGAACGAGGTCAACCATTCGCCCTCAAATCCTGCGTTCTCCAGGGCGCCTTCTTGCATGGCGGCTTCCTCAAAAGCCGTGTAAAGGCTGCCGAATGCATCCGTGAGTTCGCTGGCCTGTTCGGCCACTTGATCTTCAGACCAACCGATTTTTTCTCCGAGTACTTTGAGCAGCTGCTGAGCACGTTGCTCGTTCTTCCATTCTTGAAGACGGTCTCGCCGGCGCTCTTCGGAGACGGATTTGAGCGACAACTCAAGGGAAGTTCCATCCCGGCGGGTGCGCATGACCTTGCAGATCACGCGCTGACCTTCACGAACAAATCCACGAATGTTCTTGACCCATCCCGAGGCGATCTCGCCGATGAAGATGAAGCCCTCAATTCCCACGTATTCGTCGAGGTCAACGTAGGCACCGTTTTGTTTCACGGTCTTGATGGTGGCAACCACCAGTTCGCCCTCTTCGGGTGTGGCGCCGTCTTCAATCACCATGGAGGCTCAGCCTCCTCAGTTCAACGCTTCAACAACGGTGCAGCCAACCAGGTCGGCCTTGCCACCGGCGGGCTTTGTCAGCGTAGCGCTGCACACGCCGCAGGCGATGGAGGTGGTGGCACGGGAGAAAATGATGGATTCGCTTCCGCAGTCGCGGCAGCTCACTCGGAGGAAATAGTTGGTCATGGTGTGCACCTCAGCGGTCAACGAGTTCGAATTTCTTGGCACGCTTGCAAGGAGCGTAGTGCGCTTTGCCCGTTT
>CAXGZM010000060.1:0-8996 GCA_964014165.1 uncultured euryarchaeote
CGTCAGATGTGTATAAGAGACAGCCTCGGCACGGTCTCCGACGACTTGGTGGACGCCATCGAAACCTCGGCTTACCTTCGCATCAACGGCATTGTCCGGGTGCAACCCGTACCCGAGCGCAACTTCGCCAAGGACACCCGGCGATTGCTCTCCATCGACATTCTCAGCGTGGAGGAACTTCCCATTCAAGACTGAGTTCAGCCGTTCATGAGGTCCGTAACCTTCTGTAGCGTTTCGGGGTTGGCTTCAAAGTGGGCTGCCAGCCCTTCCAGTCCTTTCGCAAGACCGTCTCCAACGCCGAATTTTGCATCCAGCGGATGAAGCGTGCCGTCCATCACTGCGGCTCGGAAAGCCTCCAGGTCCGTCCAAGTGCTCGGCTGGCCGAATTTCGGGTTGGGGGTGACGACAATCTCGCCAAACTCCGGCAGGAGGATGTGTTCGGCGAGTTCGTAGACCGGAGATTGTGGGTCCTCGGGTGAGATGTAGGCCTTGCGCATCTTCTTTCGAATTTGCTCGGGTGTGTCATGGAGGAGGAGTGCGCCGTTTGGATCGGATTTTGACATTTTGTGGTCGAAGGATTCCATGCGAGCCCCTGAAGTTTTGAGCGAGGAGATGATCGGGGTGTGAAGGCAGGTCGCCTTGGCCCATCCGTACTTCGAGGCAACATCACGCATGAACATGTGGGCCTTGCGCTGGTCCATGCCGCCAATGGCGATGTCGATGTCCATCTCAAAGATGTCGGCCGCCTGCATGGCAGGGTAGTAGAATTTGGAAAGGTCGTGGTCCGAAGAAGCTTCATCTCGGCCCATGATGGTGAAGGTTTTGCGAACCATGGCCAACGTTGCGCCCTTGGAACATCGCAGGACGCGAGCCCAATAATCGCTTGATTCCATCAGGTCGGAAGCCCATTTGAACTGCAACTCACCGGGACCTTCTCCCTCGGGAGGATGGTCGAGCAGGGCGCGGAAGGTCTCTTGCATGTAGACGCCGGTTGTTTGAATGGCGTCCATGTCGCCGTTGAATTTGTCGTTCACCCATGCGTGCCAGTCTGCCAGGAAGACCATCACGTTGGCATTCGCATCAAGCATCCGCCGCAGTTGGAGAGCCAACACCTTCCAGCCGATGTGCGCTTTCCCGCTGGGTTCGAAACCGACGTAGCAGCGCAGGACGCCATCGCCACCGTGCGACGAGCCGTGGTGGAGCGCATCGATGAGGTGCTCCACGCCGACGACTTCCTCAACGTCGCTCACCATGTGCAGCAACCGTTGCTTTGCGTGGTTGTCAAGTTCAGCGAAGCCGTCTTTTGAAGCGAGCAAGGCGGGGATGTCTTGCTTTGAAGCCATGGTCATGCCTCAGAACAACTTGTCCAGCTTTTTGACCTGAGTTTCGGAAGGCGGGGTCCCGGCTTCGATCTTGGCTTCAAGCTCAGCAATGAGTTGGTGAGCGGTATCAATGGTGGCTTGGTCGAGGTTTTTCATCAACTCCATGGACTTGTGAGCCATCTTGATGGCAGATTTTGCTTTTGAGAACTTCTTGGCTTCTTCCTTCGCCTTGTCGCCTCGTTGCTTTGCGCTGTACCCGGTCGCATCGTCAAGGAAGCCGGACCAGCGCTTTCGGGATTCCATTGCCTTTTCTCGACCGTCGTCGCTGTCAAGGAATGCAGCCAAATCTGCTCCTTTGAGTTGCACGACATCAACCGCCAATTTTCCAGCGTCGTCGTACGATCCTTGGACGCTGACGAGAAGGCCGTAGGAGCCGGTGAACACGCCGTCGGCGTCGACGTTGATGTTGTCGAAGTAGGTGGTTGCCAATTTTGCCAAACCTGCGTTTCCACCCATGGATTTAATCAAGCCACGCTTCACTGCGAATCGCTCCATGGATGAGGCAACGGCCTGCGTCTCATAAGGCCACCGTCCGCAAGGCTTGTTGAAGGAGGCGCCATGGGAGATGTTTTCATGCACGGTCGGCTCGGTTTGCCATGCGACGCAGCACGCTCCCGGCCGTTTGCCTCGTTCTCGTGATGTTGTTACCCCTTGCGTCCAGCGAGATGGTCAGTCGAATCCAGCTGGAGGATGCGGGGGCCCTCGGTGAAACGGACTTGGGCATCACCGTGGGCGAGGTCTCTCCCGACGGCATGGACGTCCTCATCGGCGGTTTGAACGGCTACGCTCGTCTTCTCTCTGCCGATGATGCAGGCAACCGTGCGCTCGATGTCGAACTTGTCACCGGTCGGAATTCGACCGTTCACGACCTTGCATGGCATCCTCGAGGGAACACGGCGCTTCTGGTGGGCGAAGACGGGATGGCCATGAGGTACGACACCTACGACCACAGCATCACGTACGTCAACGGCACCTTCAGCGTGTTGGGCTTTGACCTGACCGCCGTCAAATGGCGCCCGGCCGGGGACTTTGCTTACGTCGCTTCCTCAACCGGTGAAGTGTGGAAGTTTGCAGAACACACCGGCTTTGAGCAACTTGACAACCACGGCCAAAGCACGGTCACCGACATTGACTGCCATCCAAACTACAACGTCTGCATCTTGACCTCACTGGAGGAAGGGATGGCGGTGATCGACGAAGGACATGCCATCGCATGGCTGTCGCAAACGGCCGCTCAGACGTGGGTTGGTGTTGATTGCTCGAGCGCCATCCTCAACGAATGTGTCGGGTTCGCCAGCGGCCTGCTCAGCAAGGTGGTCCGAATCAACACCCTCGAGGCTCGGGATTCCACCGTTGAACAGAGCGTTCCTTGGGACTTGCCCAGCGGTGAATTTGTCGGTGATTCACGGGGTGACGACAGCACCACGCTGGTCCATTTGGCTCCACTCGGGTTGGTTCGCTACACGCCCATGACCGGTGAAGCCTTTTCCGTCTTGGTTCCCGAGGATGCAGCCGCTTGGGATCCAGTCGTAGCCGGTCGAGGCTTGGCTGTGGTCTGGGAAACCACCCGCCACAACGGGTTCATGATCACCGATTTCGGGAACATCATTGAATTTTCACCCGCCGTCGAAGTGGTCGAAACCAGCATCATGGACGTTCTCGTTCTGGGTGCTGTAGCGGTTTCGGTTCCCGGGGTGATTCTCGGACTCATCTACATGAACAGCTCGTGGATGCAGCGAAAGTACCGTGAATGGCGATTTGGGAAGAAATGAGGTACCGCTTTCTATCAAGCGAGGGGACATGTTGATGAAGCACCCGCGTGGCCCTTGATTTGGGGGCATCCGATGGAGCCGTTTGAAGGACTGGATTTTTACAACATTGAAAGCCTCCTCACCGAGGAAGAAATCATGGTTCGCGACATGGTTCGCGAATGGGTCGATGAAGCGGTCATCCCAAAAATTGAGCAAGCCTGCGAAGAGGGTGTGTTCCTTGACGAATGGCGTGTGGCACTTGGAGAGATGGGCGTTTTGGGTGCTCCGCTCAAAGGCTACGGTTGCCCGGGGCTCTCGTACGTTGCTTACGGCCTCATTTGCCAGGAACTCGAACGCGGCGACAGTGGCCTGCGCTCATTTGCCTCCGTCCAGGGTTCCCTTGCCATGTACCCGATCTGGGATTTCGGAACGGAAGAACAGAAAGAGAAGTACCTCCCGAAAATGGCATCAGGCGAATGGGTGGGCTGTTTCGGCCTTACCGAGCCCGACTACGGCTCGAACCCCGGCGACATGGTCACGAAAGCAGAAGACAAGGGCGACCACTACCTCTTGAACGGCGCCAAAATGTGGATCACCAACGGAACCATCGCCGATGTGGCCGTTGTTTGGGCCAAACTCGACGGCGTGATTCGTGGGTTCATCGTGGAGAAGGGCGACGAAGGCTTCAGCGCTCCTGAAATGAAAGGCAAGCACTCACTCAAAGCCAGCGTCACCAGCGAACTCGTGTTTCAAGACTGCAAGATTCCAAAAGACCGCATGTTGCCGGGCGTGAAGGGGCTTCGAGGGCCGTTTTCCTGCTTGAACAACGCACGATACGGCATTTCTTGGGGCGCCCTTGGCTCAGCCATGGCCTGCTATCACAGTGCCAAGACTTACGCCCTTTCTCGCATTCAGTTTGACCACCCCATCGCATCCTACCAACTCGTCCAGAACAAATTGGCTTGGATGCTCCGTGAAATCACGAAGGGGCAGCTCCTCGCTTACCATCTCGGCAAGAAAAAGGACGACGGAACTTGGTTCCCCGAGCAAATTTCCTTGGCCAAGATGAACAACGTTGACATCGCCCTCGAAATCGCTCGCGTCTCCCGGGACATTCACGGTGCCAACGGTGTTCTTGACGAGTACCCGGTCATGCGGCACATGGCAAATCTGGAGTCAGTAAAAACTTACGAGGGGACACATGACATCCATAACCTCATTCTAGGTCGCTACATCACCGGCATCCAAGCCTTCACTCGCCAGGCCTGATCACCGATGTACGCCTACCTTCGTTTGGCCACGATGGTATTGAAAAACACGTTTCGAAAGAAAGAAGTGTTCGATCACACGACTTCCTACGTCTGGACGTTTCGTCCTGGCTTGGCCGATCTCGACGTCTATCCCGAAGTCAACAACGGACGGCACTTTGTCCTCTTTGACCTCGCAAGGTACGACCTCGCCATGCGTACAGGCTTGTTTCGTTGGGTTCGAAAAACACGTTCTGCCTTTGTCGTAGCGGGCTCTACGATTCGCTACCGTCATCGCTTACGACCTTGGCGACGCACCCAGATTTTGACGGATCTTGTGGGCATGGATGACCGATTTTTCTACTTTCAACAACGGACGGTCCAGTCGGGACGAACATGCTCAGTTGCCCTTCTGCGAACCGGTGTTCGAAGGAAAGGTGCGATTCACCCTCAAGAGGTCATGAAAGGGATGGGCATCAGCATTGAGCCGTTCATGCAGTCGTGGGTTGAGGCATGGAACACTTGGGACGATGATCGCCCTTGGCCCGAGTGATTCTCAGACGCTGGGGAGCAAGCCAACACGAGCAAGTCCAGCCCAAACAGGGTCGAGGAATGCGGGCAGGAAACGGTGGCGCAAATAAACGGCTGCGGCCAGGGAAATTTTCTGAATCTTGCTCAGTTTCACACGCTTGGTGAACACGTCGCCTTGTTGCTTCTCGATCTGGCGGAGAATTTTGTCGTAAAACGCAATCATGGCTGCGGGTGAATAGCGTGTTCGTCGTGGAAGCAAAGGCAGGAGGGCACGGGCCTCTTCGAGGTAGGTCCGGGCGCGTGCAGCGTAGTTCCGGCAGTACGGTTCCCAATGCTTGTTGAGCACAATGGTGCCACCCAGCTCGCCTTCGGTCATGCCGTTGCGTTCTAGTTCGTCAAGCGGGAGGTACACGCGGTCTCGCTGAATGTCTTCGCCGACGTCGCGTAGGACGTTCGTGAGTTGCATGAAAATCCCCCATGATTCAGCATATTTTCTGGCCATGGGGTTGTCGTATCCGTAGACCTCGATGCACATGAGGCCCACGACCGATGCGACGCGGTAGCAGTAGACGTAAAGCTCGTCAAAGGTTCTGTAGCGGTTGTTGTAAAGGTCGTCTTCCATGCCGGAGATGAGATCGTCGAACACGTCTCGGGGGATGGAGTAGCGCTGAACCGTGTCTTTGAGTGCCAGGAAGACAGGATCCGTGGAGTGGACGTCGCCGTAGCACGTGGACAGTTTCTTGCGGAAGAAGAACAGCTGGGTGATTTTGTTGAGGTAGGCCTCTTCATCGAGGATGGTTCCTCGGTCTTGGAGGGACTCCAACTGGTTTCTGTAGGCCGTTGCCTCAGGATCCAAATCGCCTCTGCTTCCCGGGAAACGGTCCGCCCAGTCGCCGTCGGCGATGTCGTCGGCCCGTCGACAGAAGGCGTAGATGGCGCACATGGCCAATCGCTGCTCTTCGGGAAGGTACTTGAACGAATGATAGAAGTTGCCAGCCTCGCGCATGGTCAATTCTTCGCAGTAGCGGTAGGCAAGTTTGTGCAATTCGGCAGGTGGCTTCTCCGACCAGATCGGTGCGTCAAGGTGAGCGAACGGGTCAACCAATTCATTGGTCTCGCCGACGATTCCGATAAATGAAGCACCTTCACGAAGGGCCTCCATGGCGGTGACACTGACGGCCTTCACGGCGTCTCTGGCAAGGGTTACACCTGCCCGTAGTCGGTCAAGTGTGGTTGGAGGGCGCACGTCGTCTTGGTCCGTACGGCTTGCAGCATTCCCTTTGAGCGGGAAGAGCAGGTCGAGCGGTTTGCGGCGTTCCAGCATCCTAACCGGTCGTCCCTTGCATCCTTTCTTTATGAGACCTCGCCTTGGGGGTGCGCACAAAGGTGCGAGTTTTTTTCGTGGTAAGATAATACTCACTCAAAACCATTAATCTATAGATTGGATGATGTGTCTTTGTTCTTTTCAAGCAACCTTCGCACGCCCCCGGGAATGAGCAATGCCCGCAGCAATTTACGAGCATAGGTTTTCATTTCATCTCGAGTGACTTTTATCCGCTCGTCGGAATTGAGGATGTTCCCCTCCCTCAGCAAGGTTACCGTTCGCTGGCCGACCAGAACGGGGAGCATGCAGGAGGCTTTCAGACGGAATTGGGTTTCGGGGATCATCCGAATGTAGGCGGTCGCCGCTTCCAGGTGCTCGTTTGTCAAATCGAGATAACGGTCATAGAGCGGGCGGAACGTTGCAAGGTTGCGATCGTCGAGCAAATCGCTTGGTTCCAACCCGATTTCAGCGAGGGCCTCTTGAGGGATGTAGCATCGTCCGAATCGGAGGTCTTCCGGGATGTCGCGCAGGATGTTGATCATTTGCAACGCCTTTCCGAAACGAACGCCGTTTTCCTTGAAGATCGCTTCATCTTCGGGCGACAGGCGCATGAGATGGGCCAGGGACATCTTGGTCCAGAACACGCCCACACAGCCTGCAACACGGAAGGTGTAATCGTCAAGTTCGCTCTCGTTGGCGAGCGCAGAAACGCTTCCACCTTCGTTGGCGGGCCCGAACCGTTTCAAGTCCAAGGCTTGGCCGCCGACGATGATGTCAAGGCATTCGAGCATTCGGGTTTGATCGTCGTTGTTGTAGGTGTCGAGCCCCTCGATGACCAACGGTACGTTTCGAAGAAGTTCTGCTTCGTGTTCGTTGGTTTGGAGGGCCGCTAACGCCGTGAAGTCGGGGAGTTCTGTCGCCCTTCCCTGCACGACATCGTTGTACGCCTCGAGGTGCTCGAGAAGCATTGCCGTATCACCCGTTTTTGAGTCTGCGATGGTGTCAGCAACCCTCGCAAGCAGGTAGAGCAGGCCAATCTGGCCGCGGGTCTTCTTGGGCAGGTACTTCAGCGTGGGATAGAACGACCTTGACGTCGTCTCGAGTAATCTGTCAATTTTTTCGTTGACCAAAACCGGCAAGCGTTGTCCCCCCGTCTAAGCCACCCGTGCTGTTGACATGAAGATATGGATGGGCAACGGCTGTCGCTGGTTCGAACGGTCGCAGGTCGTGGGGTTGGTTGGGCAACTCGTCGCAACCCTTTAGGAAGGGTGGCTTAAGCAGACTTTGGAAGGGGAGCATCATGAACTGCAATTCCTGTGGCGCCCAAATTCCACCCGACAGCATGTTCTGTCCGGAGTGCGGTGCGCGACAAGATGTCTCTGCATCCAGCGGCTTTGCGCCCCCGCCTGCGCAACCCATGCAACCCAACCAGCCAATGCCCCCTGCGCAGAGCATCCCACCGTTTCCTCAGCAACAGCGCACCTTCGACCCGGTCTCTGGCCAAGCCCAGCGAATGCAGCAAGAGAACAACATGCAACACATGGGGCAGGTCCAACCCGATATGCTCCAGGGGATGGCTCAAGGCTTGCATCAGCAACAGAACCTTCCCCCCGGCACGTACCCTCAGCAACCGCTGCAGGGTGCCATCCCGCCCAACCAGTATCCTCCCAATCAGTTCCCGCCCCAGCAGGGCAACGTGATGCCCGGTATGCCGCAAGCACCTCGCACCGACATGCCGAATCTGCAGCGAGGTCCTTCCATCGCTAGCGGGGCACTTCCCAACGCCAACAACGTTTCACCGTTGGGAGCGGGCGGCACCAAGATCGCTCAGAACCCCGCAAATTCGCCCACCGATGCCATGGTGAATCGACTCGCTGAGGCAGAGCGTGCCGTCAAAGACGAACGTCGCAACCAGTGGCTCTCCATGAATCAATCACCGGCCTCCTCCGTTTTGGCCAACCTCGGAGGCGGAGAACTGCCTGCTCACCTCCGCAGCGGTGGCGACGGTGGCAACGCTGCGGCAGAAATCATGGCCGGGGCGTTGAACCCTGCCGCCAAAGACGCGCCCAACGAGGCGCTCCTCCGACGTATTTCTGAAGTCGCTGTTCGACGTGTCGCTCGCAAGCGCGGCGTCGCTGTGGAAGCCCCTCAAACAAAGCTCGAAGACGACCAGTTCATGGTCAACGTCACCTACATCGACGACGGTCGAGTTTTGGATTCCCCCGAGGACCTGACCCAAGCCTTTGAGCAAGCAATTCAAACCGAGCTCGCTCTGAAAGGCTACGATTTGTCCTGTGCTATCACCATGTTCCGCTCAAAGGACGGCGTGACCGAAAAACTCGGTGAAGCAGCCGACGGCGATGAGGAACTCTTCGCCTGCGAAATCTGCGGCGGGTTGGTCAAAGAGAGCGACACGGAATGCCCGCACTGCGGTGCTGTGTTCGAGGATGGCGAAGAAGAGGAAGAGGTCTCCGCCGCAAAGCCCGCTCGATCCGGTGGTCCTCCCGGCCCCGGCAAGCGAGGTCCCCCCGGTCCAAAGAAGGGCGGCCCTCCGGGTGGCCCAAAGAAAGGCGGTCCTCCCGGTCCGAAGAAGAGCGGTCCCCCTGGCGGCCCCAAGAAGAGCGGTCCTCCCGGCGGTCCGAAAAGGGGCGGTCCCGGCGGTCCCCCCGGTCCGAAGAAGAGTGGTCCTCCTGGCGGTCCGAAAAAGGGCGGTCCCGGCGGTCCTCCCGGTCCGAAGAAGAGCTGTCTCTTATACACATCT
>CAXGZM010000061.1:0-8824 GCA_964014165.1 uncultured euryarchaeote
CCCAGCCGTGGCAACAACCGCAGCAGCAGGGCTGGCCTGCGCAACAACCGCAGCAACAGGGTTGGCCTGCGCAACAACCGCAGCAACAGGGTTGGCCTCGTCCACAAGCACCGTTGGTTCAGCCCACCATCCGTTCGGGTGTCCACTGTCGCGGCTGTGGCATCGGATTGGATCCGTATTGGCGTTTTTGTCCCGTGTGCGGCATGCAGAACCTGGGCTACTGAACGTGCCCTCAGTGCGCTACAAACTCGCCGTGTTCGAAGAGGGCCGTCTCGTCAAGCCATACGCTGGGCGCCCGCAGCACACCGGGGATTTGGATGCCCACGGCGGCTGAGCCTCCGAGCGTGGTGTTGTCGCCGATGGAGAAGTAGGCCGTTCCGAGTTTCTTTTCGTCTTCGAGGACGTTTCCGGCGAGACGAGCGTTGGGGTTCATCCCAAATCCAAACTCGGCGATGGTCCAAACACTCTCCTGGTCCTTTGCTTTCAATCGCCTTGCCGCCTCTCCGAACGTTTGTCGAATTTGAGCGGCGACGGTGCCACCCTTGACGTCCACCACGAGTCCGTTTTCGATTTGAAGGACCACCGGCTCGTCGACCAGAGCAGAATCCCACGACCCATCGATCACGATGGTGCCGTTCATGGTTCCCTCGCGCGGGAGCGTGAAAATCTTCCCCGCCGGCAGGTTGGTCAGCATTCGTGGGCGATTGCAAATGCCGTTGTCGTCCAACTTCCATTCTCGCCAGTTCACCTCGAAGGTAACGTTGGTCCCCGTTTCCGATTTGACGTTGATGATGCGTTTTCGCCGGAGCAGGTTGTTCATCTCACCGATGTTTTTCTTGATGATGTTGAAGTCGGCCGACATACCGCCCTCCGTGAACATTTCAACCGTCATGCCGGGCATGGTGGCGACCCTGGAACCGTCTTTGATGGCCTGACGGACAGCGCGGGTGTGGGTCAGGGAATAGCGAGTCGGTGCGATGACGACCTGTTGTTGACGCATGAGGTTCGCAACCGGAGCGGGTGGCTCCTCGCCGTGATGACGTCCCTTTGGCATCACGATGAGCAAGACGCGGTCGGACCGGAGACTGGCGGCATCGTGGAGTGCCTGCCCGACCTCGGTCGTGGTCGAGTCGCATACGATGAGGATGTTTTCACCCCGGCGCAGGTCCATGCAGGTGTCGATAACGGTGCGGGCGCTGCGAGACAGTTTTTCACTCAGGTCGAGTTCATCCTCCTCTTGGTCGCCCTCGTCGTTTACCTGAGGTTCTGGTTCCTGCTCGTCAGCAATCCCCTCGGCGAGGTCCATGATGTCCTCAATGTCTTGGTCAACCGGTTCGTCGTTGTCCTTTCCCGAACCTTTTCGGCGGAACGGGAGGACCATGTTGCTCGTACCGTTCAAATGTTCTTGAATGTGTGCATATTTGTATCGCTTTGGGGGGCAAAATGTATCTTCACGACCGGGGGGAGTGTTGAAGAAGCACGGAGCATTGAAGCCACCATGGAAGCCTACGAGGAGTTCATTCAACGCGTGCAAGACATTCACCGGCTCGGTGCACTTCAGGGTCACCTGGGTTGGGACCAAGAGGTGCTCATGCCTGCAAAAGGTGCCGCTTCTCGGGGCGAAATGATGGCGTGGTTGGCCGGCAAGCGACACGAACAGTTGACCGATCAGCGAATGGGCGAACTGCTTGATCGTTTGGAAACAACCCAGCTTGATCAAGACCAGGCGGCCAACGTTCGCGAAATGCGTCGCTCCTACGACCAAGCAGTTCGCCTACCGAAGGCCTTTGTCGAATCGTTCGCACAAGCAAGGTCCGAGGCACTTCTTGCTTGGCAGTCCGCTCGTGAGGCTTCGGATTTTGCTGCGTTCAAACCGGCGCTCTCCCATTTGATCGATTTAACCAAACAAAAGATTGAGCTGCTCGGTGTCACATCAACACCCTACGACGTGTTGCTCGACGAGTACGAAGTGGGCATGACCGTGGAAGATTACGACCCGCTGTTCGCCGGTCTTCGCGAGCGCTTGGTTCCCCTGTTGCAGGCCATCACGCATGCTCAACAAACCGTCGAGGAACCGTCCATTCCAACCGAGGTTGTGTTTTCCGTTGAGGCACAGAAAGCCTTCTGCGAAGCGGTTTCCAACCACATGGGCTTTGACTTTGAAGCCGGGCGGATGGATGCCTCAACCCATCCCTTCTCCGCAGGATTGTGGCCGGGGGACACGCGCTTTACCACACGGTTTGACGAGAAGGACCCGTTCTCCTGCCTTTACGCCGTGATGCATGAAACCGGCCACGCACTCTACGAGCAAGGCCTCGACCACGAACATCGCTACACGCCTCGCGGTGCAGCGGTTTCCCTCGGCGTCCACGAATCGCAAAGTCGTTTTTGGGAAAACCAAATCGGGCGAACACCCGCCTTTTGGAAGGTCGTGCTCCCGTGGTTCCGCTCCGCCTTCCCCGAGGCTCCGGACTTTGACGAGCACACCTTGAACCGCTTGGCCAACCGTGTGGAAAAAGGTTTCATCAGGGTGGAGGCTGACGAAGTCACCTACAACTTGCACGTGATGCTGCGCTATGAAATTGAGAAACAACTGTTCAACGGCGAACTTGAGGTGGACGACCTGCCCACGGCGTGGAACACCATGTTCAAAGCGTGGTTTGACGTTGATGTTCCTGAGGATCGACTGGGTTGCCTTCAGGACATTCACTGGTCCATGGGCGCCTTTGGCTACTTCCCAACCTACACGCTCGGTAACCTCTACGCCGCACAGTTGCTTGAAGCGATGGCCGAAGAACTGGGCGACATTGACGAGCTGGTTGCAGCAGGCGATTGGGAGCCCATGCTGGCATGGCTTCGACCGAGAATTCACCAACGTGGGAGTCAGGTCTCACCGGCCCAACTCATAGAGGACGCAACTGGAACACCGCCAAGTCCTGAACCGTTTTTGAGGTACGTCGAGCGAAAGTACAGCGAACTGTACCAACTCTAAGACCACGGTGTCATGATGATCGGGGTGCCAACAGCGCCCGGTTCAACCAACAGCCGTCCCTTGGGCCCCGTTTCTTCCGAGCGCTCAAACACAGGAACGCCAGCGACCACGGTCACTTGGGTCCAGCCCACGAGTTCACGGCCGTTGAAGGGGTTCCATCCCACGCGCGTCCACGTGTGTTCGTCTTGAACGGGGCGTACGTGTTCCATGTCAACCAAGATCACATCGCCGTCCATGCCTTCTTCCAGTCGGCCTTTCCCCACCATGTTGAAGCAGTCGGCCACCCGCGTCGACATCCATAGAACGACGTCTTCAATGGAGCAAGCACCTGCCTTGGCGTGGGTCAACATCACGGCCAGGGATGTCTCAACGCCCGGCATGCCGCTGGGAGCCGCCGGGAAACCGAGCGCCTTCGCCTCAAGGGTGTGAGGAGCGTGGTCGGTAGCGATGCACTGGATGGTGCCGGCCTTCAACTGCTTCCACAGCGTTTCCCGGTCCTTGGCGTAGCGAACGGGCGGGTTCATTTGCAGTCGCGTACCTTCTCGGGCCACGTCGGTTTCGTCAAACGTCAGGTGTTGGGGGAGGGTCTCCGTGGTGATGATGGCGCCGTCGCCCGTGGCCGTTGAGGGAAGCACCGTGATGCCTTCCAACCAGTCAGCTTCGATACCACTGGTGAGATGAAGGACGTGCAGGCGGTGGCCCGAGGCTTGCGCCAATTCCACCGCCAGTTGAGTGGCGAGAAGAGCCGTGACATCATCTCGCCATTCGGCGTGCGCAGCGATGTCGGTTCGCCCTTCAATGAGTTCTCTTCGTTCGTCCATCCGCTTTTCATCCTCGGCGTGAACGGCGATGAGGCCGCCCGTGCCGTTGAAAATTCGTTCAAGTGCACCGCGTTCGTTGACCAACAGCGTACCGGTGGACGAGCCCATGAAGATCTTGATACCGCAAATGCCAGGAATGGCAATCGGGGCCTCGGGCGTCCCCACGGCGTCTTGGAGGTCGCTCACGTTGTCGGGCGTTGCCCCGATGAAAAATCCGTAATTGTTGACGCACTTTTCTGAGGCAGTTTTCAATTTCGACTTCATGCCTTCAAGCGTCGTGATGGACGGCTTGTTGTTGGGCATGTCAAGGAACGACGTGATGCCGCCGCTGACGGCCGCTGCGGAACCCGAACCCAGGTCTTCCTTTTCCGGCTGGCCGGGGTCCCTGAAGTGAACTTGAGGGTCGATCATCCCGGGCATCAAGTGCAGTCCCGTGCCGTCAACGTAGAGCTCGTCATCCAGCGGTTCCAAGGTTTCGCCAAGCGCGATGCGCTCGATGAGGCCACCACGGATTCTCAGGTCACCAACGCCTGTTTCATTGGGGAGGACCATCGTTGCGCCTTGAATGAGGATGTTGCCGTTCATGTTGCTCTCTCATACCTTGGAGCGGTGTTCAGCACATGAACATGATGTGAGTCTCACAACCGGCTTCATCGGCGTGCAGCCGGCGGACGGAAGGCATCGCAGACGCTGGCATCCATGTCCATGTAGGGGCCGCCCATCAAATCGATGCAATACGGAACGGCTTTCCACAATTCATCGATGGTCTCTCGAATGGATTTCGGACGACCAGGGAGGTTGAAGATGAGGCTTTGTCCGCGCAACCCTCCGACCTGCCTCGAGAGAATGGCGGTGGGCACGTACTTCAGTGAAATGGCCCGCATCTGTTCGCCAAAACCCGGCATCATTCGCTCGCACACCGCCTCGGTGGCCTCGGGCGTGATGTCCCTCGGGGCAGGCCCGGTACCGCCCGTGGTGACAACCACGCTGCATTGCTCTTGGTCGGCGAGTTCGATGAGCGCTGCTTCCACGGCGCCTCGTTCGTCCGGCACGCAACGATAGATGGCTGTCCACGGACTCTTGATGGCGTCTTGGAAAAAAGCAAGGATGGCAGGTCCTCCCTCGTCGACGTATTCACCACGGCTCGCACGGTCGCTGACGGTGACAATCCCGAGTCGGACGGGGTCCCCGACGTGGCCGTCGCGACCGGGATACGCCGTGGTGGTCTCCATGACATCACCTACTGATCGCCGTACTTGGCGATGATGTCAGCGTGGAAGTTGTCCAGCAAGGTGTCCTCAAACAGTTCCGTTTGTCGACGCATCTTGGTCGAACGAATGTGAAGAACGGCCATCAAGATGAACACACCGATAACGAGAGGAATGAACACCTCAAGCTTGTACTGGTGCATGAACTTCACAATCCCTTCTGCGGTGTAGGCCCAGGTGACCGAAGCAACGGAGCCACCGATGAGGGTGGCAAGGAGAACACGCATGAACTGCATGCGGGAAAGAAGCCCGAGCATGGCACCGACCAACACACCGGAGGCCATGAACGGAATCCAAACGAAGAAAATCAGGCCCCAGAATCCCCACTTGTTGATCATTTCACGCTTCTCGTTGGCCATGTATTCCACCGTTGAGAGCGTATCGCCGAGGAATTTTGTCTGCAACACGCGACCGCCAAGGCCGTCCTGTTTGGCCACGGCCACGATGCGCTCGTCGTCGGTTTGCGAACGGCGTTCGACACGGCCGGCACCCGACCGGTCGGCCATGGTTGACACTTCATTTCGCGTCTTGACGACGAGTTCTTGAGCGCCAAGAAGCTCTTCGTTTCGCTCGTGGATGAAACGGTAGAGTTCGTCCTTGATCTGCGTCGAGGTTTTGTTGAATCGCAACCACGCAAAGCGCTGAGTCGGTCGGAAAAGAACGGAAACGAAGATCACGCGGTCGTCGCTGGTGACGACGGCGCCGGTCATTTCAACGTCGGACCGCCGGGTGAAAAACAGATCAAGGCTGTCCCGAACATCGTCTTCGATACGAGAAAGCGAGTGAAGCTCCGAAAAGAAACTGGAGTAGTCCTGCTGCTCAACGTTGAGGTCGGTCTCTTCTCCGCGAGCACCGATGCCAACGCCCGAATCAAAGTCGATGTTCGCGCCGTCGCCGATGGCTCGTACGTTGAGTTGGACCGGTTTGTAGACCCGGAAGATGGCGAACTCCTCCAGCAGGTTGCGCAGGAGTTCAGCACGAACTTCTGCACCGTCGGACAGCGTGTTTTCGGTGTTTTTGTAGGCGACCATGATGTCGATGGAGAGTTCCCGGACCTCGGTTTTGAACAGGTCCTCGTCCACGTCGATGGAGAGCTGTTCGCTCACCTTGTACACGGTGTCCTCAACCAAACGGTTGATGTGGGCGCGGGACAGAATGTCGTCCGCTTCTTGATGGTAGATTTTGTACATCACCGGGTAGATGATGAGGAGCGTGATGAGGGAGAGCGAGAGCGAGATGAAGGCCATCCACCAAGCAGGGATGCCGGCCGCACCACCGGTCAACATGGCGGTTTCACGTCCACCGCCCAATTCGGCCCCCATCAAAATGTAGCCCCAATCGCCGAGGTCTTGGACCGTCCAGCAAGAACGTGGCCCAGCATCTTCGATGCGAACCTCGGAGTGTTCGTCATCGTTGACAAAGGGCAGGAAGGCCAGTGCCTCCTTTGTGATGTCATGTTCAAACTCCACGCTTCTTGAGATGGTTTCCATCACCACGGTCGAAGTGGTGTCGCTCTCCTCGTAGACGGTCACTCTGAACTCAAGTTCGTAATGGCCTTCCGGGAGTTCAGAATACGGGGCTTGGAAAAACGCTCGCCCGTTGCTTCGATCGGCTTTGTTGATGGTTCGCACGGTTTCGTTTGACCCGTAGGATTCCTCGACCAGCGCCTTTGTTTCGTCGTTGACATGCGAATAGAACGTGTAGTTGAGGTAGGCCATCCCGTTGGGCAGGTTGTGCCCGGCAATGGAAAACAACTCCTGGTCGGGGTCCGGGAAGATGTTGAGCCAGGGTTCATCGGTGATTTCGGTGCACTCGTCACCGATGTCGAGGAAGGTGGTTGAGGCCGTGTGGTCGAGGGACGTGGAGTTACCCAGCATGCCCGCCGACATGGAAAACAGCAACAGCGCAAACAGGATGCCGTAAGCAACGCCGCCCAAGAGAACGAAATCCTCAATCTTAGAGAGGAACATGCGACCTCCGCCTTGACGACGTTGCCGAATCTCCTGCAACTCCTTGCTCTCACGATCTTTGGCTTTCGCGTGTTCATCATGCGAGTCACTGGCGTCGGATACGGAGCCCTCGTCCTTCGCCATGAGAATCCATACCCGCACCAGTTCAAGAATCCTTTTCCATAGATGCACGGGCTTACGAGCCACAAAGCCCATTCTATAGAATTCAGGGCAGCCGGCTGCTTCGCTGTTTAGGAGCGACGGTTGGTGGGTCAGGCCGGACTTGAACCAGCGACCTCGGCATCTTCAGTGCCGCGCTCTCCCAACTAAGCTACTGACCCGTGCAAGGTTGGCCAACGCCCTCGCCATATCAAGCCTTCCGCTCACCAAACCACCGCCATCTCGGCGGGCGGTTTGGAAATTTTGTTCACTCTGCACCGTTGAGGGCTTCTTTTTGGAAGGCGAACAGCACGTCCATGCCGGTGTCAGCACCCTTCAACAAGGCGGTCAACTCGTCAGCGGAGAAGGTGGATTCCTCTCCGGTCCCTTGCACTTCAACGTACTTGCCGTCGCTGGTCTTGATGACGTTCATGTCCACGTCAGCGTTGGAATCGAGCACGTAATCCAGGTCGAGGTAGACTTCGCCGTCGATCAGGCCCACGGAAACGGCCGCCAAATCATGGGGGATGACCGTGTTCTCGTGGTTCTCCCGTTCGAGAGCGTTCAAGCTCGGTGGCGTCCAACCTTCTTTTCGCTCCTCGGGGGTCGGCCGAAGGTCAACGGGAAGGCACACACCTTGAGCGATGAGTCGGCGGACGGCCAAACGCAGGGCGATGTTCGCCGCCGTGATGGAGGCGCAGCGGGTGCCCCCGTCGGCGTTGAGGATGTCGCAATCCACGTTGAGGGCAATGGGTCCGAGCGCTTCCAAATCAACGGCGGCGCGGAGCGAACGGGCGATGAGGCGCTCGATTTCCTGCGTTCGACCTTTCGCACCACGGCGCTCACGGCGGAAGCGAGAATCGGTGGAGCCGGGAAGCAGGGAGTACTCGGCGTGAACCCATCCCTTGGTGGCGTCGCGTGGGAACCAGCCGGGGAGGCGTGCTTCCTTGGTGCAGCAGGCCAGAACAACGGTATCGCCTTGCTTGTAGAGCACGGAAGCGAGGGCGTTGGGCGTAAAGTCCAGCGTCACTTCGGGCGTTCGCATTTCGTCGTTGGCTCGGGAAAGGTTCAGTTCGGTTTTGAATTTCGCCATGGTGCGGGCTACGGTGCGGGCTTCATCAAGCCTTCTCAAGCGCCAAACGATGACACGGGCAGGTTGAAAGTGTGTCTTCCACTCCATCTTTTCATGCCTCAACCCCAAGCCGTGATTTGTGCTGTCGCACGGACGCCCATCGGGAAATTCATGGGTTCCTACGCCACCATGTCGGCCGTTGATTTGGGCGTCTTGACGGTGAAAGAGTTGCTTTCTCGGGCCAACGTTGACCCTTCGTCCGGCGTCATTGAGGAGGTGTTGTTCGGTCAAGTCCTTCAGGCGGGTGCCGGGCAAAACCCCGCTCGTCAGGTAGCGCTGGGGGCCGGTCTTCCGGTTTCAACGCCGGCTGCGACCATCAACAAGGTGTGCGGTTCATCGCTCAAAGCGGCCATGATGGCGGCCAACAGCATTCGAGCAGGCGAATACAAGGCCATCGTTGCCGGCGGCATGGAGAGCATGTCAAATGCGCCTCAACTCTTGATGGGTCAGCGCAAGGGTGCGAAGATGGGCGACTCCACGCTGGTTGATTCCATGATTCACGA
>CAXGZM010000062.1:0-8673 GCA_964014165.1 uncultured euryarchaeote
CCACTCGACCCGTAAGCGAGTTCTTCCGTGCCGGTTTCGGTGAGCGAAGCACCGACGGCCATCAACACGAAGCTGAGGACAACGAGCGTGAGGAAGACGGGCTTGTACCATCGCTTCCCTGCCATGTTGAGCGATGCACTCCCCTCAGTATCTAGTTTGGCGTTCCGGGTTGTTCCGATTGGGTTTTGAACGGGCGCCGCCCACCTTGCACCATGACCTCGTGGTCCACCTCGGACATCGTCGGCCCGGACGGCGAAGACTGGCGCGTGCCGGTATCGGAACTTGCGTCGCGACAGGCCCGTTTGGCAGCGATGCTTGAGCAAGCAGACTTGCCCGGGGCGCTTGTTCAACACCCGGTTGACCTCTACTACTACGCCGGCGGACGCCAGGATCAGACACTGTTTGTCCCTGCCAAGGGTGCTGGAGGCAGCGTCGAAGCCGGTGGCGACGGCCCCGTCGCCTTTGTTCGTCGTTCGCTCAAGCGGGCCGTTTGGGAGGCAGGGGGCGACGATGCACCTCACCGGATCGAGGCGTTTCCTCGCCTGTCGCAATTTGCTGAACATCTTCGCGCCATGGGCGTGAACGACGCTCCCGCCCTCCAGTTCGGTGAGGCACCGGGTTCGTTCACCGCTCGTTTTGCTTCCGCCTTGGCGGCGCTGGGCGATTGCGGCGACGTCACGGGCGTCATCCATCGCCAGCGTGAAATCAAGTCCGATTGGGAACTTGAGCAGATGGACGTCGGAGCCTCGGTGCAGATGCGGATGTTCGAAGCGGTTCAGGCCGTGGGTGGCGAGGGGATGAGCGAACTCGACATGGTGGCAGCGGCCGAGGCCGTCAGCCGCAGCGAAGGCTTCGGCGGTCACGTCCAGATGCGACGCTACCCGCTCCAGTGCGACCGTGGCGTCATCGTGGCCGGGCGCGCCGGCGGCATTCCCTCGTTCTTTGATTCAGCCATCGGTGGCACGGGACCCCATCCGCTCAGCGGCATGGGCTCAGGTTTCAACCGCGTCAAAACGGGCGACCCCGTGCTGGTCGATCTGGTCCACGCCCATCGCGGCTACATGGTGGACGCCACCCGCATGTTCGTCTCGGGCCGGTTGAGTGCATCGTGGCAACAGCGGCTTGAAGACATGATCGCCGTGAAGGAGGAGGTTGTTGACGTGCTCGACCAGGGCCTCCCTTGCAGTCAAGCATGGGAACGAGGCCATGCGTTGGCGGTGGAACTGGGCTACGAGGACCACTTGATGGGCACCAAGCCCGACCAGAGTCGTTTCCTCGGGCACTCCATCGGCTTGCAACTCGACGAATCTCCCGTCGTCGCCGCTGGGTTTGACCGCCCGCTCCCGGTGGGCGGTACAATGGCGATTGAGCCAAAGGTGGTCTATGCCGAAGGCAGCGTGGGCAGCGAAGACACGTGGGTTCGCGACGAGGAAGGCATGCGGCCCATCACGGCTGACGGTGCGCTTCCCTGGGTGATGGAGTGGGATGCATGACACAAGAACACGAAGACGGTGAGGTCTGCGAGAAGACCGAAGGTTGGGATGAAGAAGACGTGGGCAAGCGCATTGTCAAGCGGATCACACCCAACGGGACCTACTTCAACGAACTCATCGTGAGCGTGTACTGCGCCATGTGCGGGGCCTCCTTCATCGGGCCCTCTCGCGAAGCCGGCGGTTTTCTCGGGGGGCACGAATGCCTCCATGCTTGGGAATTCGGTCAAGCCATGGGCCGCACCGACGGTCTGACCGAGTGACTCAAAGTTTTGCACCACATCATTGAAGGGTCACAGGACCGCCACGAAATTCATGGTCGCCAAGCCCTACTCCAGCAGCCACATCGCCGCCGTGTCGTCGCATTTCACGACCATGCGCTTGTCGGGCGACGTGAAAGACCGTCTGGTGACCCTGCTGTGCGAAGAGCTCGACCGTTTGGTCCCTCGGATGGAAGACGAAACCCTCACCCAAGACCCCGAGCGCAAGACCCTCGATGACCCACGTCGCAGCCGTCTCAACTACAACCGCACCCGAGAGTTGATGATCGACCGTATCAAGGGCGTTGATTCCGTCGGTTCCGCCGCCGTTCAGGCAGGCATTGACCACCTCGAACACCACCTTGCCCAGATGCTTCGCCATGCCGCCGAGGCCGCTGAACGGGACCGCGTGGCGACCATCAAACCGCGTCACCTCGACCGTGCGCTGCTCAACATGAAGCCCGCAGAAGGCGAGGAGGACGACGAGAACGCCCCCGAGGTCAGTGCTGCCGATGACTTCGTCGCCAGTCAAGCCGGTGGGTTGGTCACGCCCACGGCCTTGTTGTCCATGGCCAAGAGCATCGCTCGCATCGGCGTCACCAAAGACGCACTCGACGAGTTGCTCTTTCTCTACGCTGAGGTGCTGGAGGACTTGGAAGAAGACATACGAAACCATGCCCAACTCGGCAGCAACCCCGTTCAATTCATCGAATCCATCAACGCCATGCGCGGCATGATGACGCTGGGTTGGATGCGCTCGAAGTTGACCCGAGCAGCGGAACACGCCCGTGGCCGGGGTGCGAAAGTGATTGAACTTCAGGACATCATCGACAGCCAATCCTACGCATCGGAGTGATGGCATGGACCCTGAGGTCTTGACCGACCCGCACCGCATGTTGGGAGCGGAGCGCCCCACGTTGCTCATCCTTGGTCGGCCGACCTGTGACGACTGCCAGGCGTTCTATGCCGACTTGGCCACGTGGACGCCTGCTCGCCCGCTCGAGGTGCTCACGCTCAACCTGCGAGCCCCTGAGGGCAAAATCTTCCGATCACTGAATCCATGGACCGAACACATCGATTTTGTCCCGTTTAACGTGCTGTACGTGGACGGTGAGCCGGTCGACGAGTGGACCGGCGGTGATCTCGGCCGCCTTGAGGCGGCGTTGGCAGCCCTGGAGGGATGACATTGGACTGGACTTCGGTTCTGTTGTCTGCGGTCTTCGCTGGCGTGGTGGCGACGGCGGTCACGGTGGCCATCGAGAAATGGGGCGGGCTGGTGGGCGGGTTGCTCGGAACGGTACCCTCGACCATCGTGCCGGCAGGCATCGGCATGTACGCGGCAGGTGGCGAAGACGTGCTGGTCATGTCGATGTCCGTGGTTCCGCTGGGCATGTTGCTCAACGCTCTGTTCTTGGGGGCCTGGGTCGTGATTCCTCGGTGGTTCCCCAACGCTCCCTCGTTGTTGGTGCTGACGACCGTCGGTTCGCTGGTGTTCTGGAGCCTGCTCGGCCTGGTGTTCTTGGTGGCGGTTGACGAAGTCACGACGTACCTTACCCTCCAACAATTGGCCCTTGCCGGCCTTGCCCTGCTGGCCGTCACTGCCGTTGCGTTCAATCGACGTCCTCAACCCACCCCCAAAGGGACCAACCGTGTGTCAACCTTGGTGCTGGTGGCTCGGGGCGTCATGGCGGCCACGGCCATCGGCATCGCTGTTGGTTTCTCCGGCCTCGGACTCCCGACCCTCGCTGGGCTGGCCAGCGTCTTCCCCGCCATCTTCCTCACGAGCATGGTAGCGTTGTGGCTCGCTCAAGGCCCGACCGTGCCGCAAGGGGCTGCCGGGCCGATGATGTTGGGCGGTGCCAGCGTGGCGGTGTACGCCAACGTCGCCATGTGGTCGCTGCCCGCCTACGGAGCCGCCATCGGATCCCTGATCGCTTGGGTTGTTTCAGTGGCCGGGTGGTCGCTGCCGGCCTTCATGGTGCTGCGCAAGCACCACACCAAGGTCAACGGTTGATCGCTCGTGTCCAACGTGGCGCAGCGGGAATGTCGATCACCTGGATGTGAACGAAGGAGACACCTTTCACACCCAACAACCGCTTCCGAAGGGCCTCCAGATCAAGAAGGCAGCACGGGCAGTGCGGGCGGGCGGGTCTCACCGTCAAGTTGACTTCACCGTCTTCAGCGATGTCGACGCGCTGAACGATGTCGAGTTCGGGGTAGGGTTTGGTGTCGTGGGGGTCTCGCCACCCGCCCAACACGCGTGCAACACGGCGCTGGAGGGCGACGTGCTTTCGTCCCATGTGCTTCCCTCAGTTCTCGTCCTTGACCAAGTCTTCGGCGTCGTCGAGGCGTAATTCGGCCAATCGACCCTCCACTTCACCGAGTTCCTCCTGGCATCGCTTGAGCAGGGCGGTCCCTTCCTCAAACATGGCCAGCGTTTCGTCGAGGTTCTTTCCACCCCGTTCCAGCTGGCTCACCAGGTCTTCCAGTCGTCGCAGGGCTTCATCGTAGGTCATCGTGTCTTCCGTCATGGTTCATCCTCCAGGGGTTCAATCGTGTGCACGTCGGCAGCCGCTTGGCCGTCGACGAATTGGAGTTGGATGGTTTGCCCTTCCTTCAGGCTGGCAATGTCTGAAATGACCTCGCCCTTTTGGTCCTGAACCATGGAGTAACCGCGCTCGAGGACGCGTTTTGGATGGGCCGCTTGGAGCGTGGCTTCGAGTTGAGCGAGTCGCTGACGTCGCTGGGCCACGGTGGCGTCCATGCTGCGCTGCAGGCGATGGTTCAGCCGGTCCAAGCGCTGCCCGTGGTCGGTCAGGGTGCTCGTCATGGTTCGCTGCAGTTGATGGTTGAGCCGGTTCAAACGTTCCTTAGCGGCGTGCATGCCCTTGCCCGGTGCGTGCTTGAGCTGGTTTGCTAGCAAGGCGAGGTGTTGACGCCACTCCTGCAGGCGTCGCAGCATCGCCCCTTCCACCCGACCGTCCAGTTCGTCCAGCCACTGAACAACAGCGTTGCGTTCGGGGACGAGCCGTTCGATGGCGTTGGAGGGGGTCGAGGCGCGAACGTCAGCGACAAGATCGGAAACCAGGTGGTCCTGCTCGTGGCCCACGGCGGAGATGATCGGCACGGTGCTGGCGAGGATGGCGCGCACAACCGGTTCCAAGTTGAACGCCCACAGGTCTTCAGGTGAGCCACCACCTCGGCCGACGATGACCGCATCCACCGGCGGCAGCCCGAGTCGACTCGCAATTTCTGGCCGAGCCAGTTCACGGGTCACGGCCAACCCTCGTACGATTTCTTTCGCGGCGTGTTCACCTTGAACGAGCACTTCGATGACGGTGGTTCGCATGCCGGGCCACCGGTCGGCCATGAGTTGGCGCATGTCGGACAGGGCTGCTGAATCAGCGCCCGTGACGATCGCCACGTGTTTGGGCAGGGCGGGAAGGCGACGTGAAGGGATGTCAAGCGCCCCTTCGGCCCGGAGCGTTTCGACCAGCTGCCGTTTGGTCTCCTCCATGGCGCCCAAGGTTTGGACCGGCTGAATGCGAGCAACAACGATTTGCAAGCGGCCTCGTTTGGGCCACACGTCCACGCTGCCAATGATGATGACCTCGCTGCCGACCTTGATGGAGGGGTCCACTCGCAAGCGGGCGCTGCGCCACATCACGCAGTCCATCTGCCCGTCATCGTCCCGCAGCGTGAAGTAGACGTTCCCGTTGTGAACGCTCCACGAGGAGACTTCGCCCTGCAGGGCCTGATGCTGGAACAGCGGGTCGCTCTTGACCGTGCGCTGGACCAGTTGCGCAAACTGACCGATGGGCAACGGGCCCGTCGTCGTTTGGTGGCCCGCTGACATGAATGGAAAGGGGCGTCAAGGGTTCTTGAAGCATCGGGAGTCTTCCAACGGGTGATGGCATCATCGTGCGGAGCATACCTTCCGCTGCGGCGGACTCAATCGTCGGTCTCCTGTGCGTTTCGGTCTCGCTTTCGCATCAGGCGTTCGTGGGCCTGACGGGCTTCCACTTCCCTCAGTTTGAGCTCGACTCGGGATTTGAGAAAGCGAACCACGATGTACACCGCGATGAGGTTCACGACGAGCAGCACCCACTCGGTACGCCCCCATGTTTCGAACAGTTCCATTCCTCCACTCAAATCGGCGGCCGGATGTCAATGTCCACGTCGCCACGAGGCTTGCCGATGCAACCCAGGCGCGCCCCTTCTTCGACCAGCCAGTCGTCAAGGCCGGGAGGGAGTTCTTCGGGCAGGGGAACTTCACCAAGAATGAGGCTGACCATGCAGGTGCCGCAGGTTCCGGAGGTGCAGTTGGTGGGCAGGGTGATGCCGCAGGCTTCGGCGTGGTCAACGATGGTCTCGCCGGGGTTCACGGCGCATTGACCCAGCAGGTGCGGTCCTCGCAGAAAGCGGATCACGGGTGCAGGCGGGCGGGTTGCAGGTGGCTCCGCATCGGCGGTCAGGGAGGCCGGACTTGCGGACATGGTCGCCGCCTCATCGAGCCTTTTCTCGGGTCCATCGTCCCGTTTGCTTGTTGAAGAACAGGCCGGCCTTCTTCATCCACTTGTTGAACTTGGTCGCACCGGCACCGGTTCGAAGAATGAAGTCCTCTCGGTCTTCTTGTGCTTGGATGTAATCCTTGGCGGCGAGGGTTTGGTCGATCCAGTCGTTGATGTCCATCAAGCCACCAGCGACGACGCTTTCCTCGACCACGCGGGTCATTTCGTCAGCCGTAGCACCGGTCTGCTCGAGGTCCTTGCGGATGAGGTCCGAGACCGAAGAGAAGTCCATGCTGGCGGGCTTGGGTGGAACGGGGTTGCGGGGCGGCTTGTCGGGGTCAATGACGATGCGGGTTTCGTCAAGGACGGACTCCACGTGGGCAGCGAGATCAGGCGTGAAGCTGGTTTCGCACTCCCAGCAGATGAAGGCCCAGCCGTCGGGTTGGTCGGGGTCGCGAGCCTGACGCGGATCGAGCTCCTCGCCGCAGGAAGGGCAGGCGTGGAAGATGAGACCGGGAACATGCTGACGTCGAAAATCAACGATGTCTTGCGGTGTACCTTCAAGTTCCAACATTTCATGGTCGCGAGCGGCTTCAAGACCACGGGTTTCAAGTTGATCTCGAATCTTGACTTTCTGGTCGTCTTTCCCTTCGTCGTGGAGGTTGTTCTCAAGTTTGACGATGAGTTCAACGGTTTTGCCAAGGCGGTTCATGATGAGTTTCTGGGCTCGGAACGCTTCGACCTTGGCGATCTTCAGGCGTTCTTTTTGTTCGGCGAGCTCGGTGAGCACGTCCTTTTGCTTGCGCTGGAACTTGATTTCCTCAATGCGGGACTCTTGTTTCTTTTCGGGTGCGAGGACCTTGGAAAGGAAACGTTCCTTGCCGTGCGATTGCGGACCTGCCGTGATGATCTCAATGACACCTTGAGCGATTTCTTCCTTCAGCCCGTAGTTTTCCACGAGCATGGTTTTGTCGATTTTCTTCAAATCACCAATCTTCAAACCGGCGTCAGCGAGTTGGTTGGCCGTGGTGTCGTCGATACCACGACGGAGCAGTGCAAGATAGGTGTCCTTCTTTGCCATCCCAGTCCCTCCGACAAGTTGAGGCGAGCAGACACTCCTAAGAAAAGTCTCTCCCCAGCGTGTTCAATTGAACCACCCGATTTGAAGGTTCACGCTTCTTCCTCGCACGATGCGAAATCCACGCCCAAATCGGCCCACTCGTCCAACTCCAAGGTTTCGGGACGGCGTTGAAGGCGGGGGTCGTGCTCCATGGCGGCGTACGCCCGCTTCCAGCGTGCTGCGTGCCATCCCGGTACGCGGGTGAGGCGTCGAGGCGGTTGCTTGAGCGTCTTCTTCAATTTCTTACGGCGCTGATCAAAGGCCGCACGAATCATTTGAACCATCAGTCGGCGGTCACAGGGCCAATCTTCGTCGTGCGGCGTCATGCGCAACAGACGTGAATGCACCTTGGGCATGGGTGAGAAGGCATGAGGAGGTACTCGCTCGCCCATGTCAGCGTCAAAATCCAACGCCACCACCATGCCCAGCGAACCGACGTCGCTCTCGTACTCCATGACCACGCGCTCGGCGAACTCCTCCTGCACGAGCATGACGATGTCGTGCAGTGGCACGGTGTTCGGGTTGCGGTGGTGACGGGTGATGACGTCGATGAGCGGAGAGGAGATCTGGTAGGGAATGTTGGCGACCACCCGTGTCACGTCCTTTGGCCATGCGACCTCCAGTGCGTCGCCTTCCAGCAAGGTCAGGCGCCCCTCCGCAAGTTCCTCGGCGAACACCGAACGAAGGTGGTCGCACGCACCGGTGTCGAGTTCCACAGCGGTGACCTGACACCCGGTGGCGAGCAAGGCTTCGGTCAGCACCCCGGGGCCAGGGCCGACCTCGAACACGTGATCTTCGACGTCAACTTCGGCCCACGCCACGGTGCGCTCAATGATGTCATCGTGAACGAGAAAGTGCTGACCCAAACGCTTGTTGAACGGCTGCTTGGCGCGGAGGGCATCAACGAGGCGTCGAGCGCCCTTCATGCTTCCACCGGAAGAAGAAGTTCGATGAGACGAGGCACGAGGGTCTTGTCTTCCATCTCCTCAATGAAACGCTGGGCAAGAAGTTCTGCGCCCTTGATCTTGGCCAGGGCGTTGAGTTCGTCCATCGAGGCAAACACGCCGACTTGGTCGCGTGCCTTGACCATGTTGCGTGCCTTGACCGGGCCAACGTCGGGGAGCAACTCGTAGGAGTGCTGCTTGAGGGACATGGGGCCGGCCTTGTTGTAGAACTCCTCCACGAAGTACTGGCCGTGTTCTTCGACGAACATTTGGACGAGGGCGGGCAAATCGGCCTTGGCCATGTTGGACATCTTGTCGAGGTGAGCCATGCCGATGATGGCGGAAATA
>CAXGZM010000063.1:0-8611 GCA_964014165.1 uncultured euryarchaeote
CGGTCATCATTCAGACCGCTGAAAAACTCCAACAGAACGCACAGACCGCTGGTGACGACACCGCGGACGAGATGAGCGGGAAGATCATGATCAACACCGCTTATGTCGGCACGGGCAGTGCTACGGCCAACACGGACGAGTACCATCTCGTCGTGCGTTTGGCACCTGGCAGCGACCCCACGCCGGCCACCGGCATCTCCTTCCAGGTCTTCTGTGCCAACGGCATCGTTGAGGGCACTCTGGCCAACGGCGACGTCCACGTCATGGAAACCGAAGCTGACATCACCGGAGACCTCCAGGTCGGCGTCGGCTACATCGTCTACATCGACGCTGACGACGCTGCGACGGACTGCGGTCCAGACGCAGTCACCACGGCTCAGTTGTACCTGCACGTCCTGAACGGTGGTACGACCTACGAGACCTTGACCGTTGACGACCCCTCTGCTGGCGCCCTTGTGGTTTGATCACTTCTGAGAGTCATTGCTGACTCTCAGAAGGAGGTTCTCACATGGCATGGCCATTCAGTGGAAACTCGGGTGGAAACAAAAGCGCAGACCAAAACCTGAGTGAGGAGCGCCTGAAAATCTTGGCCAACGTGGCCATTGAACAGGTGCCGTTCCCCGAACAGGGGATGCTCACCGAAGAGGATGCGTGGACCATCTCCCCCGGACCAACACGAGCACGGATCAACAGCCAGCAGAGCGTCCCCAACGTAGCGGCTACGCTCGCGCCGGCACCCACGCCGGTGCCCGCAGCCCCCGCTACGGTGGACACGTCGGGTCTTGAGCGTCTCATCAGCAGCCGCCTCGACATGGTCGAGGACGTCTTGCGCATGGTGGAGCACCGTCTTGAGGAGGGTGTTCCCGTCAACGCAGACGCAGGCGCTGAGGACGCGGATCATGAAGGCGACGACCACGAAGGAGCCGACGGCGCAACCGGCGACCGCATCATCACCGCCAGCGGTGAAGTGGTGGAGGTCGGCGGTTCAGCCCGCATGATGGAAGACGACCAGGGTCAACTGGTTGAGTTGTACGAGGCGCAAGCCTTGGCAGCCAATCCGTTCCTCGTCGCCCCCAGATCAAGCGGTTCCGGCAACCAGACCAGCACGGGTGCACCAACGGTGGCAGCCTTGCTTCTCGACCACATGTCCGGCATGGCCGCCGTGAGTTTCACGCAGAAGGCCATGGAATCCGGCATGCTGACGCAGGAAGAAGGCGACGCTGTTCTCGCCATCGTTCAATTGGCTGAACCCGGCGACCCGGAAACGGCCCTTGAGGACCACCTGCCGCACCGGCAGTTGTTGGTGTTCTCGGCACTGGTCTCGTCTTGGCGACAGCTGCACATGCTTCGAGGTGAAGAGTGACATGGGTGCTTCGGTTGGTGTAGGCGGGCTCATCATCGGCATTTCGATGCTGGTGGTGTTCTCCATGGCCCACCAGGCCATCTCGCTGCAGATTGAATCCGGTGTTGACCGGATTGAAGACGCAGACGAACCCACACCAACCATCCGCATCGATGATGCAGTCATCTACATCGGCGCTATCGTCGACGTCTCCATCGTCGACGGCGGTGCAGGCTACAGCAGCGGGGGCACCATTGAGGCCTCCAGCGGAACCGGCGGGTTCTCCGCCACCTACACGATCAACGGAACGGGAGCCATCACGTCCGTGGTGGTCACCAGCCACGGAAATTATTCCTCGCTCCCAACCCTGGTCGTGAACGGTGGTGGTACGCCGACCTCTGCTGCAAGCTTGTCCCCCGTCCGAGGTAACGTGCTCTATGCCAACGTCACCAACACCGGATCAACCACCATCGCCCACGATGATGTTTGGGTGTTCCTTGACGGCCAGAACGCCACGCAATTCTCGAGCGTGTACAATCCACCTCAGACCGATTTGTGGTTCTCAGGCGAAACGCTGTTTTTGGACTGGTACAACACCGGTCTGCCCGGCGACGAACGAATGACGCTCTCGGTGGGCTCTACCACCGTTGGGCACGGGTTGTGGTGATGGCATGGCAGACGGCGGTGCTTCTTCGATGATCATGCTGATCACGGCGTTGCTCATTTCAGGAGGTGCGGGCGCAGTCCTCGTCTCGGAATGGAGCGATGCCGTTCGATTGGTGCAAGTCAACGAGCGCGCCTCAACCGACAAAGATCATGTCAGCGTAGCACTGGCTGGAGATCCGGCCATGGTCGCCTACAACACCACGGCGGATACCATCACGTTGTACTTCTCAAACACGGGCAAATACGACTTGGACACCACGAACTATCAGGTGCTCATCAACGGTGATGCTCCAACATCGACCGCTGAAAATGTCCTTCCGAGCGGAACGGACTGGAACAGCGGGGACCTCCTCGAGGTGGTCTTGACGAATGCCTCGTGGTCCTTCGCCGACAACGAAGACGTTTCGGTGTACTTCATCGGCGTGTCCGAGCGCGTAAGCGGTCACACCCATTCAGCCACAACCAACGCGGAGGTGAGATTGAATGCTTTCCCCTGATGAAAATCCGTTCATGACCGCCCACAAACCCGTTGAAGACGGCTTCCCCTTCGTGGTTGAAACCGACTCACTGGCGGATTCCATGGGCCTGCGATTGCCCAACCGGTCGCTCTACCTGCTTCAAGGCAAGGTGGGTGCAGGAAAGTCACTCATTGCGCAGCGCCTGATTCACGGCATGGTGGAAAATGGCGTGAAAGTGCTCGTGATCACAACCGAACTGACCACCCGTGGGTGGATCGAACAGATGGAGAGCATCGGCTACGGCATGACCGACGCCATTCGAGAGGGTCGTGTCATGGTCCTGAGTCGTTACGGCACCGTGGCGGACGCCCGCCAAGACGTGACACTCCACGAAGTCCTGAGCAGTCCTGCCATTCCAGCAGCCGACGTTATCGTGCTGGACTCTGCGAGTTCGCTGATGCCCGAAGGCGGAACAAAAGCCGACCATTTCAGTTTGATTCAACAGTTCAGAAAACTCGCCTCCGACGGACGCTCGTTCATGTTGTGCGCCGACCCCGAGGAAATGGACCACTCCCTGCTCCACACCCTACGGGCTTCGGCTGAAGTGGTGCTCGACTTGGACAACGCCATGATCGGTGGCGAACTCAAGCGGAACATCATCATCACACGGTTCCTGCGAGCTGCAGGACCGATTCAAACATCCATCGGTTGGCGTGTTGAGCCAGGCATGGGCTTCATCGTCGACATCACGGCGGTGAGCTGAGGAAGGGGATACCATGGCTGACGAACCTCGATTCGCAAAAGGCGACCTCAACGGCGTCATGGCAGCCTACCCGCACGTTGCGGAGTGGGTCCGGGATTTCGAGATGCAGTACGGTTCTCGTCCGATGTACTACGGTCCGCTCGACCGCGACGCCAAGAAACAACGCCCGCTCAACCTCATTTATGTCACCCGTGAACCCATTTTTGTCCACATCTATGAACCACCGGCCGACGACGACGGTGGCGGGTCCATCCTTTGGTTTGGCCTTGAGCCACAACTGACGGAAGAAGAGGAGAACATCCGCCGTGAACTCGTTGAAACCTTGCTGCAGGAGGCCCCCACCGCACCGTCCTTCACCACGGACAACGAATTCGAGAACATCCTCCAGCAAATGATTGAGCGCTATACCATCCTCGACAGCGAAGCCCGGAACCTGGTGCGCCGCCAAGGCCGCATGTGGGAACTTGTGGGCATGGACGACAAGCGTTTGACCGTCAGCCAAGCCCAGCGAGAACGGTTGACCTACGTCGTGATTCGCGATTTAATTCGGAACGGACCGCTGGAACCCTTGCTGTCCGACGAGATGCTGGAAGACATTCACTCGGTGGGTCTGAAGCACATTCACATGGATCACAAGGTGTTCGGCATGGTCACCTCCAACATTCGTTTCCGTGAGCGCGAGCTGCTCTCCCGCTACCTGCGTGCCATGTCGGAGCGTATCGGTCGACCGGTCTCGGACAACAAACCGATCATTGACGGGGTGCTTCTTGACGGCTCCCGTATCAACATCATTTTCTCCGATGACGTCTCCATGCTCGGACCCTCGTTCACCATCCGTAAGTTCGCTGAGGAGACCATTTCGGTGATTCAACTCATCAAATGGGGCACGATGTCGGCTCAACAAGCGGCGTACATCTGGATTTGTTTGGAGTACGGCATGTCCGTTCTCGTGTCGGGGGAAACGGCATCGGGGAAGACCACGACGCTCAACGCGATCCTCCCGTTCATCGATCACAACGTGAAGATTTACTCCGCAGAAGACACGCCTGAAGTCAAAGTTCGCCACAAGATCTGGCAGCGCCTCGTCACTCGAGATGCAAAGAACGAAGATTCTCGAGTCGAGATGTTCGACCTTCTCAAAGCCGCTCTTCGAAGTCGCCCTCGCTACATCATCATCGGTGAAATCCGTGGTGTTGAGGGTGCTACGGCCTTCCAGGCCATGCAAACGGGCCACCCCGTCATTGCGACGTTCCACGCTTCGTCCATCGTCAAGATGATTCAGCGTTTTACCGGCGACCCGATCAACGTCCCGATTCGTTTCTTCGATAACCTGAACTTCGCCATCTTCCAAGAAGTCGTTGAGGCACCGGGCGGCGGCATCGCCCGCCGTATCACCGGCATTGACGAAGTCATTGGCTACAACAAGCATAGCGATGGTGTTCTCACCCGTGGCATGTTCGAATGGGACCCGGTCAAGGACAAGCACTACTTCCGTGGTATGTTCCAGTCTCACCTGCTCGAGAACAAGATTGCGGCCATGGCAGGTTTTGCGAACAAGCGCGACATCTACGACGAGATGCTGCGTCGAGCGGATGCCATCCAGCGAATGGCCGACCGAGATTTGACCCACTACGATGACGTGTTCGATCTTCTCGGCCTCTACTACACCAACGGTTGGGACCACTTTAGCCGAGCCATCGACACGTGGGTCGGGGTCAACCACAACTGAGGATGATGAGACATGGAGCGCATGCCAATCTGGCAAATTGCCCTCCGTCGTCTTGAGATGCCGGTCCCCCGCTTTCTGAGCCTTTACGTCGCTCCCATCGTTGCAGTGACCTTCTTCCTCGCCATCTTCATCGTGTTTTTGACCGGTGGTTTGGCCGAGGGAGCGCTGTTTGCTGGGTTCACCGGTTTCCTGTTCGTTCTTCTCCTGACCGCGATGTCTGCCCTCGCTGCCGTCGCCTTTCCTATTTTGGACGTGCAACGTTCCGCCAACCTCATCGAAGAAGAGATGCACATGTTCATCACGCGCATGGGGATTTTGTCCATCGGTGAAGTGGGCGCGCAGTCCATTTTTGACATCCTCAAACAAATGCGAGACTACGGCGAGTTGGCTTCCGAAGTCAAACGAATCGAGACGCTGGTTGACAAGTGGCACACGTCCTTGCCCGAAGCAGCTCGTATCGTCGCTCATCAGAGTCCGAGCCCGTTGTGGTCGGATTTCCTCGACCGCATGGCGTTCTCCATCGAAGCTGGTCAGCCCATCGACGAGTTCATGCGTTCCGAACAAGAAACCATTGCAGAGCAATACAACACGCTCTACGACACGCGCCTTGAATCGGTGGACACCCTCAAGGAAATCTACGTCTCGCTGAACACCGCTGGCCTGTTCGGTCTGGTCATCGCCGGCATTCACCTTGTGCTGTTCGAAGTGGGCGGTGCGAACGACACCCCCATTGAAGTGGCCAGTCGACTTCGCTTCCTCCTCCTTGCCTCCCTGGTGTTCGTTTTCATTCAACTCGCCGCCGTGTTTGCTTTCCGTGCCACGATTCCAAAGGACGCCACGTTTGCGAGGGACGAGATGGACACGCCGTTTCGAATCAATTTTCGACGTTCTTTGCTTCTCTCGGGTGCCGTTTCCGGCGGGCTGGTGGTTCTTGCCACGTTGACCCTGTTGTGGACGTGGGAACTCATCACGACGGAATGGGACAAGTACGGGCTGCTGTTCATTGCCCTGCCGTTCTCGCCCCTTCTCATTCCCGCCTTCATGGTCCGTCGTGAGGAAAGTCAGATCCAGCGCCGCGACGAGACGTACCCTGATTTCATTCGTGCGCTCGGTGGTACTGCACAGGCGCGGTCGGCCGAACCCTCTGCCACCATCAAGGCCCTGCGCGGCATTGACTTCGGTATGCTGGACAATTCCATCGACCGTTTGGAAAAGCGCCTCTCCACGCGTATCGACTCCGACCGGGCATGGGATTACTTCACCGCCGACACCAACTCAGCGGTCATCTCTCGCTACACCCGTATTTACATCGAGGGTTCACAATCCTCCGGTCAACCTGCGGAAACGGCTGAAATGGTCTCGAGAAGCGTCGGCAACCTGCTCTCGCTGCGAAACCGCCGTGCCCTCTCGGCCAACACGATGTGGGGCGTGGCTCTCGGGTTGCTGATCTCCAGCGTCGCCTCGCTCAACGTCACCACCTCCATCGTGCTTCAGCTCGGTGAAGCCATCGCTGGCGTGGCGTCCGGTTTGGTGGACACCGATGTGGGGGCGCTTTCAGAATTCTCGGGCGGCATTGCGCTGCCTGTCATGGAAGACGCGTCTTCGGTTGAGGACAACATTCGGATGTTCAAGATCATCATCTCCCTGCTGATTTTGATGCAGGTCGTCACCGTTTCATCCATCGCAACCCGACTTCGAGGTGGCACGCGAACGAGTGCGGTGGGACAGATGATCCAACTGACATGGGTGGCGGGCTTGGCATCGCTGTTCACTGCGATTGTCCTCGACCAGGCAAGCAGCATCTTCAGTGTTTGATGCTCGGGAACATTGATACTCCCGCTCACCCAGTTTCTCCCATGCAAGCCCCGTTGCCGCCTCCTCCAGCCGCCGCCTCACCCTACCAGCCTCCGGCTGCCGCCATGACAAAAGGCAGCATGTACACCTTCCAAAAGTGGTTGATGATCGGCATGATCATGCTCGTTATTTCAGCCACCTTCGCACAATTTCCGCTGGAATCCTCCGTTCCCAACGTTGCCGACTACGATTTGCTCGATGAAAAAGAGAGCCAGCAATACCTCGACGACATTGACAGTTATGAGGGTCAAGTGGCCCTCTTCGGTGCGATTTCGGTCATTCTTCAAACGGGCGCCATCGTTCTGTTGGGTTATGCCTTTTTCCGGGAATCACAGGAAGATGCGGACCAGCACGTGGCTGTCCGCATCACGATGATGCTGGCCGGTGTGGTGATGGTGACCAGCATCGTTGGCCGCGGATTCTCGCTGTTCTGATGCCTAGCGCTTCATTTCTTCTCGAATTCGCTTCTTGGTTGCTGCCCACGAACAGATGGGACAAGTCGTCAGGTCGTGGTAGCGAGCGGGGCAGTACTCTCGTCCAAAGAAGATGATTTGCAGATGGAGGTCGTTCCACTTCTCCCGAGGGAACACCGCCTTGAGGTCCTTCTCCGTTTTTTCCACCGTCGTGCCGTTGGACAGGCCCCAGCGAGCGGCCAGGCGGTGGATGTGCGTGTCAACCGGAAACGCCGGGACATCAAAGGCCTGGGCCATGACGACGGAGGCCGTTTTGTGGCCCACGCCCGGGAGCGCTTCGAGGGCCTCGAAGGAAGCAGGGACTTCGCCCCCGTGCTGTTCAACCAGCATTTCGGACAAACGCTTGATGTTTTTCGCCTTCGTGGGTGCCAGGCCAACCTGTCGAATGTCAGCGAGGATGGTTTCGACCTCCAGTTCAGCCATGGCGGCGGCCGAACTGGCTTTGGCAAACAGCGCCGGTGTGACTTCGTTGACTTTCAAGTCGGTGGTTTGCGCGCTCATCAGCACGGCCACGAGCAGCTCAAAGGCGTTGGAGTGGTCCAGCGGAATCGGGATGACCGGGTAGAGCTCTTCCAACTGGCCGGCGATGATGTCGGCCTTGTCCTGGCGCTTCACGACACCACTCACCCTTCGTAGGTTGCGCTGTATTCCTCGCCCGTTTGCCAGCCGAAGAAGAGACCCATCACGACGGAGATAAACGGAATACCGTTGCAGATGAGGGTCTCCAACGGCTCGCTTTCTGGCTTGCCTGTGATGTACCAGACGATCAGGGCGAGCAGCAAACCGGGGAAGATCATCATGCTGCCCATGATGACGGTTCGGAGGGTGCGCATGAACGGAGGACATGGCCGGGAGTCAAGAAGGTGTGCTTTGCCTTCACGACGTCAAGCGCTGAGTGAGTTCTTCTCCGCTGAGCGAATTGAGGGTGTCGGCCGGTTCAATCCAGCCTTTGCGAGCCGTCATCACACCGTAGGCAATGTCGCTGAGCCCGCGTACCGAATGCGCATCGGGGTTGATGGCCACGGGCACGCCGAGCCCCTTGGCGTGCTTGCACAGGCGCCAGTCGAGGTCCAGCCGGTAGGGGCTGGCGTTGAGTTCAATCGCTTTGAGTCGCCCCTCATCGTTGTGTTCTGCCATGTGTTCGAGGACGGCAAACAGGTCCACTTCGTAGCCTTCTCTGCCCTGAAGGATGCGTCCGGTTGGATGGCCAATCATCGTCGTGGCTGGATGGTCAACGACGCGCATCAGTTCCTCGGTGTTCTCCAATTCGTCCCGTCCTCGCCACTTGGTCATGGCGTGGACGCTGGCGACCACGTAGTCCAGTTC
>CAXGZM010000064.1:0-8538 GCA_964014165.1 uncultured euryarchaeote
ACGAGTTCGAATTTCTTGGCACGCTTGCAAGGAGCGTAGTGCGCTTTGCCCGTTTCCGTGCAGCGATAGAGAATGTTCACGCGCTTGGTCGGCTTCTCACGACCGTCGGGCTTGGGACGTGGGAAACCACGGTAACCCGCCATCACTCGACGGAAGCGTCGCTGACCCCAACGCAGTTCTGAGGCTCGTCGCTTCTTCACTCGCTCCACCGTGTGGAGGGTGTGCTTGCCGGCCGATGGGCTGTAGCGCATAACTTGACGGGGTCGCTTCACCATGTGATTACCTCAGCATTCAGCCCACATAGGTCGGGTATTTATGCCCTCCGCCATGCGTTTTGGACAGAACCATGGCACTGCGTGCTCGTTTGAGGGATTCTCTATAAGTTGAGGGCGTCAGCACATTGCATGGAAGAGGCGACGCAGGCCTTCGTTTTCTTCTGGTTGGCGGGTCTGTTCGTCCTCGCTGGCACGATGCTTGGTCTGTTCTCAAAGAGCGATGGGCAGCGCAAGTTGGGGTCCGGCATGGCCGTTGCAGGTCTTCTTTCGCTGATGGCCACGCCGTGGACGCTTCCTTTCTCGCCTTCAAGCGCCTTTGGACATCTGCTGGGCAGTTTGGTCGGGCCGAGTGTTTTGTTGGGCGTTGGCTTCTACCTCATCACCTTCTCGGGAAACGTGCCCGTGGGACAACTCACGCGAACAGACCGAAAAACAGGTGTGGTGATGGTGCTCGCCGGTGTTGTGTGGCTTGAGGCCATGCACTGGTGGATTCTCACACCAACCTATCCCGGAGAGGTGAACCGGTACTGGCTCATTTTCTGGCCCACCATGCTGCTGGGCGTCCTGGCATGCGCAGCGGGTGCGGCTGCGCTGGTGGGCATGGTGGGTGAAGATCGGCAACAAGAGCAGCGTTTGATGTCCATGCTCGTGGTGTTTTCGGGGCTGTTGTTGCTGCTCGGCGCCACCCTTGACGGGCCCAACGTGTCACACGAACAATTTGCGAGTGAAATCCTGCTCGCTGCTGCCGACCTGTTCGGTGTGCTGGTTGGCGCCGCTGTCGCCGTCCTCGTCTTTGCGCTGGTGCTGGCCGTGTACGAATCCCAGCAGCCTGCGCCCCATCGGTTGGCGCCGCCAACATCCGAGCAGTTGTCTCAGGCGGCCTCGGTCATTGCCAACAACATCGGAGGGGGTGAGGAGGCTGAGTGAAACCAACGCACGGACGCCCCTCTTTGCAACCGGGGTCAAGGTGTTCCTTCCGTTCACTTTTGTGTTGCTGGGAGTGATTTTGCTTTCGGGTGTGTCGGCCGACGGTGCAGTCGTTCGGTTTTCGAACGCTTTGCTGACGTCGTTTACGCTGTTTTCCTTCATTTTATTGCTCACCCTTTTCGTCTACGGCGATGCGAGAAAACGACCGCTTGCGCCCCTTTTCGGCATGGTGTTGAGCGTCGGCTTGGGTTCGCTGTTGACGGTGTACTTCCTTTCGCAGGGTGAACTGCTGATGGAGGACAACGGTTCCGTTCGTGCGCAAGCCCTGTCCAACATCATTCGATTCGGTACGACGGCTGTCGGGTTTGGGCTTGCCGTGGTGGTGGTCGCAGGCACGTTGTTTGCAAGCCTGATGAGTGGCCCAAGCCGCACGATTCACTTTGACGAGGAAGAATAGGCGCCTGATGGCGTGCCGCTGAATTCATAAGGAGGAGGTCGGTGGGCGAGTCGTTCGGGTGAGCGCATGTCCAAAGGTACACCGTCGATGGGTAAACGCCAAAAGTCCACCCACATCCGTTGCCGTCGCTGCGGACGCCACTCCTACCACAAGCAAAAGAAGGTCTGCTCCTCTTGTGGCTACGGAGAGACCGCAAGGATTCGAAAATACAACTGGTCCAAGAAAACCCACCGCCCCAAGGCCTGAGGATTTCCTATCGCAACGATAAGAAGCAACCACGAATTGGTTGGGACGAGGGGAACGCATGTGCGGCATCATTGGTATTGTTGGCCAGCAAGGTGCCCACGTCAACCAACTCCTGTATGACGGACTTACCGTGCTTCAGCACCGCGGACAGGATGCTGCAGGCATCTTGACCGACGTGAACGGTCACTTTCGCCTCAGAAAATCGAACGGTCTCGTCTCTGACGTGTTCTTTAAGCGACACATGCTCCGTCTCGAGGGCAACGTCGGCATCGGGCACGTTCGCTACCCTACCGCAGGCTCCTCATCCCGCGCCGAGGCGCAGCCGTTCTACGTGAACTCGCCGTACGGCCTTGCGCTTGCCCACAACGGGAACCTCACCAACGCCGAGGAGCTCGAACGGTTCCTTCGTGATGAGTGCATGCGCCACATCAACACAACCAGCGATTCAGAATTGCTTCTGAACGCCTTGGCCGTGGAACTCGGTGAGCGGAGCTCGGGTTTGCGCATTCAAGGTGAGCCTCACATGAACATCGAGACGGTGTTTGGCGCCGTGAGTGCGGTGAACAGCCGTGTTCGTGGTGGATATGCCTGTGTTTCGGTGGTCTCCGGCTACGGGCTGCTCGCTTTCCGGGATCCTAACGGCATTCGTCCGCTCGTGTACGGCCAGCGGGTTTCCAACGGGCAGACCGAATACATCGTGGCGAGTGAGAGCGTTGCCATCACAGCCCTTGGTTTTGAAATCGTTCGTGATGTGCTGCCCGGCGAGGCAATTTTCATCAGCGCTTCCGGACATCTTTTCTCCCGCCAGTGTTCAGAACCGGCCTCCTACACGCCTTGCATCTTCGAACACGTCTATTTTGCTCGCCCCGATTCGGTCATTGATGGCATGTCGGTGTATCAATCCCGCCTCAACCAAGGGCAGCGACTGGCGGAACGGTTGCTTGAATCCTGGCCCGATCACGACATCGATGTCGTGATTCCCATTCCTGATTCGGGGCGCATCGCTGCACTTCAGATGGCCAAGGCTCTGGACCTCCCGTACCGAGAAGGCTTCGTCAAGAACCGCTACGTTGGTCGAACGTTCATCATGCCCGGCCAAGCGCTCCGTGAAAAGTCAGTTCGACGAAAACTCAACGCCATCGAGCATGAATTCCGGGGGAAGAACGTGTTGCTGGTTGACGACTCCATCGTTCGAGGAACGACCAGTGCTCAGATCATTGAAATGGCTCGTGATGTCGGTGCCGCCAAGGTGTACTTCGCTTCAGCGGCCCCTCCCGTACGCCATCCGAACGTCTACGGCATCGACATGCCAGCCGTGAACGAGTTTATCGCCAACGGCAGGAGCATCGAGGAGATCAACGCCACCATCGGCAGCGACCGCTTGTTCTACCAAACGCTCGACGATTTGGTCGATGTCACGCTCCGGGAGTCGTCGGAGGTTGAAGCATTTGATGCCAGTTGTTTCAACGGTGAATACATCACGGGCGATATCGATGATGCCTACCTCCAGAAGCTCCACGAGGCACGGAACGATGCAGCAAAAGGTCAGTCGCATGCCGATGACGCCGTCATCGCCCTCCACAACGACGAAGGGCTTTGAGGAACGAGGAGAGCGAGTGCTTTTCTACGACTGCTCCAGCCTCGGAGCATGGTCTCCACTCGCCCCGTGGCCCCGTTGTTGCGTCCAGAGGGCAAGATCAGCCACATGGCACTGGACGATGCTTCGGACACCATCGCTTGGGTGGAGGGAGCGAAAACCGTGCGCGTCGGCCGTCTTGAAAACGACGCCATGATCGAGGTAGATACCACGTTCAGCACACATCATCGAGTCTCGTACCTCGGCTTTCACCGAGAAGGCTTGGTCGTTGGTGACGACTTGGCTTCCCTGATGTTTTACGACCTTGAGGGAAACCTCGTTGAAGAGCAGGCGATTGACGGCGGCGTCCAAACATGCCACGCCATGGGGCTCAAGGTGGTCGTGCTGAGCGGCATGGGCGAAGTGGTCCTCGCTCAGTCGGGCCGTGCATCCTTGAACCTCTCCAAGCAACTTAAGCTGGACGACGTTGTTCATTTGGCGGTCCACGGGCAACGGATGTTTGTCGCAGAACAAGGTGGCACGGTGCTCTCTTGCGAGGAAGGCACCGTGGTTTGGCGACGTCCACCTCGAGGCGAACTCGGCGAGCGAATCACCTCCCTCGGGTTGACCAAACAGGGCCGCCTGTTTTTGACAAGAGAAGGGCATGCTTTGGTGGCCGGTGAAGAAGAGGCCATTGAGTTTGAACTCTGGGAAAACGGCGATCTCTTGACGCGAAGCGACTTACGTATGCGAATGCTTACTTCTTCGACTGCAACGTGTGGAGCCGTCCTTGGCTTCGACGACGGCACGGTTCACCGCCTGTACGAAGACGGACGAATGGAGCAGGTGCTCGAGACCGGCTACGCCATTTTTTCCTGCCTTGAGCATCGTTCACATGTCATCGCTAGCTCATGGTTTTACATCCACGGGGAGCACGAAGACACGCCGTGGAAGGTGGAGCACCAAGGCATGCCACGCCTCATGATGGTGAGCGAACGTCAGCAGGGGCTCATCTTCGCGGGTGATGACCAAAACGACTACACGGCTCCCGAGCCGATTGGTAGGGTCGATTTGGACGCACCCGTCCAGGATGCAGATACGGCAGAATTGACCCTCTGGTTTCAGGAATCCCCGTCCTCGCCGTCCCTGTCCGCAGAGGAGTTGTACGGCGGTGATGACGGCGTCCTTGATCTCCTCACCGAGGAGGAGCAACAACAATTCCAAGCCGGACAGGCAGAAGGTGGCCATGCCTCGCTGCTGGCTGCCATGAACGATGAGGTGGTGGACGCCGAGCCGCATGTCAAGCCCACTTCCGAAGACGATCTTCTCAACGCGCTTCAAGGCATCGAGGAACTGACGCTGGATGATACCGAGGGGTTGATGGATACGCTGAGTGTTGCGATTGATGACTTCATCCCCCCTCGTGCCATCGCCGGTGACGATCAACGGCACACGGCGGGTGAGGACGGAACCTGCGTGGTCGTCTTGGACGGACGCGGTTCCTACGACCCTCAGAATCAAATCGCGACGTGGTCCTGGCACGACCAAACCGGACGGGAGCTGGCTGCTTCCTCCCAACTCAAACTCAAGCTTCCTGTGGGTCAACATCGCTTTGAGTTGCGGGTGGTGGACCGTCAGGGTGCGTGGACCACCGATGCGCTGGTGATTCACATCGTGGATGGCTCAACCTCATGAAGGGGGCCTGCATCCCACGGTGCATGGCCCTTCATGAACCGTGGATTGACCACTTCTTTGTCGGTCCACTGCAGATGCGCTGCTCCGTGGTCACCGACCCGGCGACCGGTGACACCATCATCATCGACGGGGGCGACGAGCCACAACGCATCATCGACTGGGTTGATGGCTTCGATGGACCGGGGCCGAACTGGACCACTGGTCCTGAAAACGCCTCCATCGCTCAAGAGCGAAATTTGCCTCAACGGCGTGTCGTGGCGTTGGTCAACACCCATGCCCATTTTGACCACAGCGGGTTCATTCCTGCCCTCCGTGAACACTACGGGGTGGATTGGTACCTTCACCCGGACGATGAATTCCTTCAAACCCTCGCACAAGCTTCCGGTCGTCGTTATGGCCTTTCCCTACCGGAGCCAGCGGTTGCCGATTGCGCCTTTGAGGCTGACAAAACCTACGCTTTCGGTAGCATCGGCCTTCGTGTTCTCCACACGCCCGGGCACACGCTCGGTGGTTGTTGCCTGCTGATTCAGGTTGAGAACGGACCCGATCATGTGTTCGTGGGCGACACCTTGTTTGCGGGTTCCGTGGGTCGAACCGACATTGCGAATTCCGGAGGCGATTTTGATCTGCTCGCACGTTCCATTCACACGCAATTGTGGCCGCTCGAGGAAGACACCGTCGTTCATCCAGGTCACGGGCCGCTCACGACCATCGGTCACGAAAAACGGACCAACCCGTTCGTGGGTGATCCGGCGGGTGCGGGTGGGACGTACGGGTTCGGCAAGTACGCCTGATCATCCCATCATGCCCTTGAGGCTCTCGTGGAGCACCGGCAAGGCCTCTTCCCAGGTCGCCACAATGCCGTAATCGGCGTGCTGGAAGATGGGAGCATCGGCATCCTTGTTGATGGCGACGATGTACTTTGAGGAACGCATGCCTGCAAGGTGCTGAATGGCGCCTGAAATGCCGACAGCGATGTAGAGGTTGGGGTTGACGGTCTTGCCGGTCTGGCCCACCTGCATGGAGTGCGGAATGGCCTCCCACGTATCAACGGCGGCGCGAGATGCACCGACGGCAGCACCGATGGTGTCGGCGATGGATTCGAGGTGGCTGAAGTTGTCAGGTGAGCCCATGCCGCGGCCGCCGGAGATGATGATGTTGGCTTCAGCAACATCAAGGCGTTCGGAGGCTCGAGCCATGAATTCTTGAACCGAAGTGGCCACGTTGCCGTCGGTGTCGATGACCGAAACGTCGGTCGCGCCGCCTGATGCGGGTGCGAACACGTTCGAGCGAACGGAGACGACGACATCACCGCTTGCAGCCACGGTTTGCATGGCTTTTCCGCTGTACACCGGTGAGGTGATGGACGTGCCTTCGATCTTCACGGCGTCTTGAACCACCGAGAGGTTTCGGCGTGCTGCCAAGCGTGCTGCGAGGTCTTTCGATTGTGGACTGGCGCCCGTGATGATGGTGCCTTGAGGGACAACGGCATCGAGGGCTTCTGCCCAACCGCTGGCGTCGTAGTGCTCGAAGGCAGCCGCCTTGGCGGCGATGATGTTGCCTGCACCCATGCCGGCAGCCCCGCTCGCTTGACCTGCATCCGTACAGGGGACGACGAGGGTTGGCTCTCCGCCAAAGGTTTTGGCAGCGCTGACGAGTTCAGCGGTGCTGGGGTGGACGGCGTTGTTGTTCATTTCTGCAATTACAATGGTTTGTGTCATGGTATCACCTCATAGGACGTTGGCTTCATCTCGAAGCAATTGTGCGACTTCTGCCGCTGCAGCGCCACCCTGGTAGCTCTTGCCCGCTGGTTTGGCGGGAGGCAGGGCGTGGTTGATGACGGAAACCGTGGAGGCCGGTGCATCAAAGGAACGCACGTCAACGCTTGCTCTCTTCGCTTGCATGATGCCTTTCACGTTGGGCTTTCGCACCTTAAAATCACCTTTGTCGCACGACACCACGGCCGGGAGAGGGACGCTCATCTGCGCGTTGCCACCGCCGCTTGGCATGACAACGCTGACGCCACCGTCAAAGGTTGCGCCAACAATGTTTGACACAGAAGCCCAACCCATGCGTTCGGCAAGCCCGGGTCCGGTGGAGCCGGCACCGGTGTCAGCAGCGGATTTACCGCAGTAAACAACCTCGCCGCCCAAGTCCGTGACCGCTTGGGCGATGACCGACTGCAGAGCGTTGGAATCCATCTCTCCATCGGCATCCACGCGAACGATGTGGTCCACGCCGATGGCTTTGGCGTCTTTGAGAATCTTTTCTGCACCCGCTCCACCAACGGTCAGGGCGGTGACTTCTCCGCCTGCGGCTTCCTTGTGCTTGAGGGCGGTTTCGACGGCGAACTCGTCGTAAGGGCTCATCACCATTTTGACGCTGGAAAGGTCAACACGGTCGCCGTTGACGACAATCTTTGCATTGGTGTCGGGCACTTGCTTGACGAGAACGATGATGGTGGGCATGAGCATTCACTCCGTTTGTTGTCAATAACCACCGAGACTCAATTCATGAACCTTGCCACTTCACCGCATGCACCGTTCGGCAGGATGTCGTTCCTCGTCTCTGCAGGTTAGAATTATGAACCGTCCCACCAGCGAGAGAATTCCATGTCGCCACCGAAGAACGTCAAGATTGACCCCGAAGAACAGGCAGCCCTTCGGGAGTGGAAAACGCTCATCGTTGGCAACTACAAAGACGACATTGCACGCCTCCAGGGCATGGAAGACAGCGTCCATGGTTTCCACATCGAACATGCGCTGATCGACGGACAACCCACCCTGCGCCACATGTTCCACGAAAACCCCACTCGGGCCCTTGAACTCGGTCATCGCATCATGCGGGAGCAATTTGACGCCAACAAGATACCCACTCGACCGGTGATCCGCGTGGTCGGCCTTTCGGAGAACTACCTGAACCGCGTGGACGAGCTCCGAATGCGAGACCGAAACGACTTGGTTTGCCTCGATGTCAGGATCAACGAGGTCTCACAGCCCTACGGGTGGTTGAAGCAAGCCAAGTACCAGTGCATCGATTGCGGCACCCCAACCACCGTTGATCAGCGTCGCGCCAGGGAGAGGGAAAGCCCCCGTGTTTGCAGGGTGTGCCTGGACAAGGTCTTCGCCGACATGGACACCAAAGACCTCCCGATGGGCATGTTCCACCCTCGACCCAACTTTCGAATGCTGATTGAGGAATGCACTTACGAGGACGTGCAAGACATCAGCATGAGCCAAATCACCTACAATCGCGAGCACCGCCTCATCAACTGTTCCACACGAAATCAGATCCTCGGCACGGTCTCTGACGACTTGGTGGACGCCATCGAAACCTCGGCTTACCTTCGCATCAACGGCATT
>CAXGZM010000065.1:0-8436 GCA_964014165.1 uncultured euryarchaeote
GAACGAATACAGCACGGCTGCATCGTGGCCCATCTTGCGGCCGAGGAACCGGCGTGCCCAGAAGAAACTCTCACCGCTGGTGGCCAGAATTTGTTCAGGTTGGTTGAGGTCGTGTACTTTTACCAACCTCATCACCTAAGAGAAAAACTCGTCTTTTGACTTATAATGGGTTGTTTTTGCATTCGTTATTTTCATGATGGTAAAAGCGAACATTCTCAAGTAATGAGGTTTACCCTCAACCATGGGTCAGCGGGCGTCAAACACCAAGCGCGCCGCCGTCGTCGGCAGTGGTTTTGGCGGCCTCGGAGCAGCCATCCGACTCCAATCAGCAGGCATCCAAACAGTGCTCTACGAAGCGAGGGACCTGCCCGGTGGTCGCGCCTACGTTTACGAAGACGAAGGGTTCACCTTCGATGCTGGCCCGACCGTCATCACAGCACCCCATACGCTCACCGACTTGTTCGAGTTGACGGGTCGACGCCTTGAGGATTACATCGAGCTCATGGAAGTACAACCGATGTACCGACTGATCTGGAGCGACGGTGATCGATTCGACTATGTCCGGGACGAAGCCACGATGGTTGAACAAATCGCCCAACGCAGTCAAAAGGACGCTGAAGGGTACCAACGGTTCTTTGAATACGCCAAGAAGGTCTTCAAGAAAGGGTACACCGACCTGGCTGATCGCCCCTTTCTCAAGTTCTCCGACATGGTTGCCGTGTCGCCATCGCTGATGCGTCTTCGAGCGGACCGGTCCGTCTACAAGACGGTCGCCAAGTACGTCAAAGACGACCACCTCCGTCAAGCCTTGAGTTTCCACTCGCTCCTGGTGGGCGGCAACCCCTTCCAAACCTCGTCCATCTACACCCTCATCCACTTCCTCGAGCGCGAGTGGGGGGTTTACTTCCCCAAGGGAGGCACCCACGCCCTCGTTCGTACCTTGGTGAAACTGTTTGAGGAACTCGGCGGTGAACTGCGCCTGTCCACGCCCGTTGAATCCGTAGAGGTGTCCACGAAGGCCGGCTCAACCAAGCACATCATCACCGACGGGGCCGGCGGGACCGAGACGTTTGACCTGGTTGTTTCAAATGCGGACGTCCACCACACCTACGACCGACTCTACAAGTCCTCAACCGCTGCCCAAAAACGTGCCAAGAAACTCGAAAAGATGGACTGGTCCATGTCCCTCTTTGTGTTGTACTTCGGCACGGACATTGCCTACGAAGATGTCGCACACCACACCATCTTGTTTGGACCACGGTACAAAGGTCTGCTCGATGAGATCTTCAAGGGCAGCGAACTTCCTGAGGATTTCAGCCTCTACCTTCACGTCCCCACGGTCACGGACCCGAGTTTGGCCCCTGAGGGCTGCAGTGCAGCCTACGTGCTGGCGCCCGTTCCTCATTTGGGGCGTGCTGACGTCGACTGGGACGAACTTGCTGAGGCGTACGGCGACCGCATCATCGAGGCGTTGGAAGTCGAAATGCCCGACCTGCGCAATCACATCGCCACGCGCCGCCACATCACGCCGAAAACCTTCGAAAGGGAACTGGCAGCCTTCAAGGGCTCTGCATTTTCAGTCGCTCCCAAACTCACCCAGAGCGCCTACTTCAGGCCCTCGAACAAGGACCCTGACATTCCCGGCCTCTACCTGGTCGGTGCTGGCACCCACCCCGGCGCCGGGCTGCCGGGTGTTCTGAATTCTGCCAAGGCAACCGTTGACCATATCCTTGAGAACATGGACTGAATCGTGCGTCAACCACGCCCCTGCATGGACGGTTCATGCCAAATTCGATGCTCGTGGTCGTCGGAGCCCGCACAGACTTTTGATAGGATGAACCTCCACCGCCTGCCATGGAGCACCCCCTGCGCATTGTGGTTGCGAAACCCGGCTTGGACGGTCACGACCGCGGCGCAAAAGTCGTTGCAAGGGTACTGCGTGATGCGGGCCATGAGGTGATTTACACCGGCTTGCGGAGGACGTCGCAGCAAATCGTTGACACCGTCCGTGATGAAGACGCCCGCTTTCTGGGCCTTTCCTCTCTGTCGGGCGCTCACGCCCATCTTTTCCCTCAAGTGTGCAAGAAGCTCGTCGAGGCTGGCTTGGATGACGTCATCGTGTTCGGTGGTGGAATCATCCCGCATGAAGACCGCCCTGCCCTCCATGAAGCCGGTATTCGTGCCGTGTTCGGGCCGGGAACACCCACCTCGGAAATCCTTGATTTCATCCAACAAGCATCCGAAAAAGACGACGCAGGCGTTGGTCAAAGCAGCGAATGGCACTGGGAATCTTCGGCGTGAAGGGGTTACGAACGTGGACGACGAACGCGACCGAGCCCTGAACGGCGACCGACGCGCCATGGCTCGTTTGCTCTCCAAGATTGAGAACGGAACGCTCCCGTTGAACCAACTCATCGACCTTTCCTCCGTCGCTTCATCGGACCAGTGGAAGACGATGGCCATCACGGGGGCGCCCGGCGTGGGTAAATCCGTGTTGGTTGACGCCTTGTTGACGGCGTGGGCGAGCGATGGTCTGCGCGTGGCCTTGCTTGCCGTTGACCCAAGTTCTCCAAGAACGGGGGGCGCACTGCTCGGTGATCGCATTCGGATGTCGTCGGTTGACAACCCTGCCATCAGCGACCGGGTCTATGTCCGGTCCATCGCCACGCGCTCATCGTCCGGTAGCGTGCCGCTGATCGTTGAAGACATGGCTGGATTTCTCCTTGCGTGCGGTTGGAATCGCGTGTTGATTGAAACGGTCGGTTCAGGCCAAGCCGAACTGCGATGTGCAGCGGTTGCCGACCGCATCGTGGTCGTTGAGGGGCCTGCCCGAGGCGACGGCATCCAGGCGGAAAAGGCGGGATTGCTCGAACTTGCGGACATCGTCCTCGTCAACAAAGCCGACCTTGACGGGGCTGACCGCCACGCCGGCGAGTTGCGCGAATCCTTTGCGCTGGACGGCGATGATGCTCCCGATGTGTTGCTGACGTCCGGCCTCAAGGGCCACGGCATTCCAGAGGCTGCGACAGCCCTGCTCAATCTGAAAAGTTCAGGTCGCGCCCTCCGCGCACGCATGCGCGAGCGATTGCTGGGCCAACACGAACGTCGGCTGGTCCTCCATCCCTCCTACAACGATGTCCTTGACGCCCTTTGTGAGGGGACCTTTGATATTGAAGAGGCATTGAATCGACTCCATGGAGAATAGCATGGACGGTCAAGTCGAGATGACCAACCCGGTTGACACGTCCGTCGGGGGCATGCGAGGCCACGTTCTTCGCAGAGGCGTCCATCTTGGAATGGTTGGCATTCCCTACCTCTATTTTGCTCACGGCGAAGCGGTGGCAAACGCTGTCAATCTCGAACTTCCACAAGTGGTTGCCGGCGTGGTCCTCATCGCACTGCTCCTCGAAAGCTTGCGGTTAAAACTCGGCTTGACCGTCTTTGGCCAGCGAGATTACGAAGCTCACCAGGTTTCAGCGCTTGCTTGGGGTGCCGTTGGCGTTGGTTTCGTCCTGCTGTTGACCCCCCACGAAGCCTATGCTTGGCCGCTCATCGCTTCGCTGGCGCTGGGTGACCCCCTGATGGGTGAACTACGCCGAAAGGACGTGAACGACCGGCAGGTGATGATCTACGCAACCGCACTCATTCTCGCCATCTGGTTGGTGTCAAGTTTTCAGTTTGGTACACCCCTGTGGTTGTGCATCATCCTTGCACCCGTTTGCATGATTTCTGAGTGGCCACGTTTGCGCTACATCGATGACAACGCCACCATGTTGCTGATTCCGCTGGCGCTGGTTCTGTTGCTGGAACCCTTTGCACTCGTGATGGCCTAAACGGGCCCCTTGGAAAGGCTTCATTCAATACGTTGAAAGGGTGGCTACGGGTCGTTTGAGTCAGTGAAGAACATGGCCGATGAACCCACCAACTCGGACCCGCCCCAAATCGCGTACGGAATGGCCTTTGCGGTCGCCATCGTCCTGCTGGCCGTGGTCATGTTTCGCTACCCGCTTTGGTAAAGAAATCCTGCTGATTCTGAACATCCCTTCAAAAGGGACTGGCCGAGTACCAAATTCATGTGCGGCATTGCGGGTGTTCTCGGCCACCCCGACGCCGCTGTGCTTCAGCGCATGAATCGGCTCCAGCAACATCGAGGCCCCGATGAAAACGATGTATGGCTCGACGAGGACGTGGGCTTCGCTCACGCACGTCTGTCCATTCTTGACCTGCAATCAAGTCAGCAACCCATGACCGGTGCAGAAGGCTCGGTGGTGATCCTCAACGGGGAGATCTACAACCATCAAGTTCTCCGAGCCAACCATGCCGCCTACCCGTTCCAAACCGCAGGTGACACCGAAGCCGTGCTTGCTGCCCACCACGCTGCACGACAAGCGAGACCCCGCATGACCAGTAACGACCACGCTGCTTGGTTGGCAACGCTCGATGGCATGTACGCCATTGCGCTCTGGCACCCGGCATCGCGAGAACTGATCCTCGCTCGAGACCCCATGGGCATCAAGCCGCTGAGCAGGACCGTGGTGGACAATTCCTTGATGTTCGCCAGCGAAATCAAAGCGTTCCGAGCCGATGAGCGCTACGTGCCCGAACTTGACGACGTGGCCATGGCTGCCCGTCTGGTGTGGGAATACCCGCTTGACGGCACCACCCTCCTCAAAGGCGTCCACCAGGTACGCCCCGGCACCGTTGAACGATGGAGCCTCAATTCGCACGACCAACCGGTCTTGCTCGACGTGGCCGACATCGAACGTCAGGTGCTCGCTCCGGCGAACGACTGGGACCCCTCCGCCAACGCAGCCGACCTGCTCGAAAGTTTCGTGTCCGGGGTGCAGCAACGACTGATGGCCGATGTGCCCGTCGGCATCGTCCTCTCCGGAGGCCTTGATTCGAGCCTGGTGGCGGCCGTGGCGCACGAGGCTGCGCAACGAGCTGAACAACCCGTTCCCGAGTGTTGGACCGTGGCGGAAAGCGAGGACAACCCTGATTGGAAAGCGGCGGAAGTGGTCGCCTCGCACCACGACTTGGTGCACCACCAACACCTGCTCGAACCCGCTGCTTTCGAAAAGCGCCTGCCAAAACTTGCCTGGCACGGCGAAGATGCCGACGTGACGGTGATGTTCTTCCATCCGCTGTTCGAGCACATGGCCAACCACGTGAAGGTGGGTCTTTGCGGTCAAGGAGCCGACGAACTCCATGCTGGTTACCCGAGGTACGGTGCGCTGGACGACCACGGTCGCACACTCAAACAGCGCATGGACGCCCTCCCGAGCCACCTTAATGCAGCGTTGCTCAACGGCGGTCTCTCACCCGAGCAAGGCTGGTACAAGTCAAAACATGACCCGCAAGCCATCACGAACGACCTGCAAACCATGCTCAACTTCGAGTTGGAACACGGCCAGTTGAGCAACTTTCAACTCCGTTTGGTCGACCGCCATTCCATGGCGCATTCACTCGAGGTTCGTGTTCCGTTTTTGGGCAGCGACCATCGTGCTGCCTCCTATGGGCTGCCCGAGGAATGGAAACGCGGCGCTGGCAGAGAAGAAAAAGCCGCCCTTCGAAAGGCTGCTGACCTGACGCAGCTCCCGAAAGAGATCGTTCGCCGCCCCAAACTTCCGGCGGGTCGTGCAACTTCGCCCTCCATGCTTGAACAGTTCCTCAGCGAGCGTCGCTCCCAAACCGAAGAGTTGCTCGAGCATTACACCCAATGGGCACCAGCGCTCAAAGGCCAAGAAGAATTGGCCTTGGGATTGGGCTTGTTTGAATCGCTTCATCTCCGAGAGGACGGCCACCGGCGAACATCCCATTCCATTGACAACCTGATTGCTGAGGTGATCTCACCATGAACCTGCGAACTCAAACCGAACGCTTGGAATCGATGCGCGACAAAATCACGGCCTGGATGAAAGCAAAGCGCAGTGAAGTCCCCATTCCCGTTTACGGGAGCGTTGACGTCCGCGATGCTGGCTGGAAAATCGGCGTGGTTGACGCCAATCACTTCCCCGCAGGTTTCAACAACGTCTCGTCGGAAAACCTCGCCGAGCTTTCGAAATTGTTCAACGACCACATCAGCCGTTCCCACCCCGATTGCTCATGGGTTCACATCTACCCGGAAAGCCACACCCGCAACCAAGGCTACGTCGAAAACATCGCCACCATCAAGGCCATGATTGAATCGGCGGGGTACGAGTGCACCGTCGGCTCACCCGACCTCAACGGGCTGGAGGCCGTTCACGGCATTTCAGGGCCTCTGCTCTTGACCGATGTGGCCCTCAACGACGACGATGAATTGACGGTCAACGGGTCCAAACCCGACCTCATTTTGCTGAACAACGACTTGACCGACGGCAGCATTCCCGGCGTGCAAAGCACGAACATCACCCCACCGCCCCACATGGGTTGGTATCGACGAAGAAAATCGCAACACTACGAGGCCCTTCGACCCTACATCCTCGAGATGGCGGAACTGATCGACATCGACCCCTGGCATTTGATGCCGGACTGGTTTGTCTCCGAAGACAAATGCCTGACCGAAGAGGCCTGCCGCATCAAACTGGCTGGGGAAATTGACGCCTTCCTCGACGGGCTTCGAGAAAAATACCGCGAACTTGGCATTGACCGAGAACCCACGGTGGTCATCAAAAACGACAGCGGCACCTACGGCCTTGGCGTGATGATGCTGACCGCAGGCGAGCAAATCCTCAACCTCTCCAACCGGAAAGCGAACAAACTTCGCTACGCCAAGGGAGGTGCGAAGGTGGACAACTTCCTCATCCAAGAGGGGATTCCAACCGCCCTTTCCACCGAGGATGGAGAAACCCTCGAACCCGTGGTGTACCTTGTCGACGGTGAAGCCGCCTCGTGGTTTTACCGCATCAACGCCAAGAAATCCGACATGGACAACCTCAATTCACCCAGCGCTCGCTTTGAGAATTACGAAGGCAGCGAGAACCCCTATGGAAAAGAAGCGCACAGCTGGCATGCGCTCGTGGCTGAACTCAGCATGATCGCCATGGGTGCCGAGGCCGCCGCATGGAAGGCATGAGAGAATCCAACCGGATGCAACAGAATGATAGCCAGCGGGCCGTGGCCCAACCATGAGCCAGCGCGTGTGGTTGTACATCACCACCATCGCCGTCGGCCTGTGGATCTCAGCCACGGGTGCTGCAGGCCTTCTTCCCGACAGCCTGGCGGAATGGCCGGTCAACGTTTGGTGCTGGGGCCTCTTTGCCTACGTGTACAGGGTCGCAGACCGAAAAGAGCGCATCGAAATGCTGACGGTGGTCGCCTTGGCCACGCCGATGGAGCTGTTCTTTTCCGAAGTGTGGTTGATTTACGAATACCAACGTGATTTCATGCCGCTGTTCGTCCCGGCCGGCCACTACTTCCTGTTTGACCTTGGACGACGTGCAGCCCACACGATGCGGGAATCCATGGCCATGCCCGCCCTCCTCCCGTTCATCCCCCTCGTGGCCTACGGTGCTTGGACGGGCGGCGACACCTCGGGCGTGGTCATGCTGGTGCTCGTGCTCGCTTTTACTCAGTGGGGACCCCAACCTCGCCTCTATGCAGCCATGGCGTGGGCCGCCCTCGCCATGGAACTCTGGGGCACCTACCTTGAGAATTGGACGTGGGCGTCCGAGGTCCCATGGACGGGATTGACGGCATGGAACCCCCCGCTTCTCGTCGGCGCCTTCTACTGTTTTGGGGACCTCTTGGTTAACCTGTGCGTTGCCAAGTTTGAAGGGGAACCTACACCCGAGGTTTCAGCATGACCGGTGCTGACGAGCTGCGAAAGCGCCGTGAGCAAGAGGCGCTGAAGATTCGCACCGCCCTCAACCGACAACGAGGTGAACAGCGTGCCAGCACCAAAGGCGGTGAAGGAACGGTGGCCTTTGTCGAGGAGCGCAAGTGCATTGGCTGCGACCAGTGCACCATCGTGTGCGACGACGACGCCATCGAACTCTACCACGTGGACGTCCTCAGCCCGCTCATGTCGGTGGAGAGCAACCGGAAGGCCAAGATCATCCGAGACGCCTGCACAGGTTGCCGCCTGTGCGTTCTGGCCTGCCCGACCGACGCCATTACGATGATCGACCGATGAGGTGAACCCCATGTCAAAAAAAGGAAAAGACCCAACCGCACAACGCTTCGGAGGCGAATTTGGACCGTACCGAAAGGAAGGAACGCAAGGCGTTACGCTCTCGACGTTCAAGACGCTCGTCTGGACGTCCAACATTGGCGGTCTCTTGCTCGTGGTGCTCGCTCTCGAGTTGCTCTTCGTTCAACAGCGCTTCAACTGGGGCTTCCTCGCCCTCGTGCTCGGTGTGGCCGTGGCCCTGTTCCCGTCCAACTACGAGATCGTTGGCATGAACGAAGAAGACGACAACGACTGATGCGACGCCGCATGAGACGGTACCCTGT
>CAXGZM010000066.1:0-8388 GCA_964014165.1 uncultured euryarchaeote
CATGCGCCAGTCGCTTCCCCGTGTTCCCAAAGACCGCATCGCGGTCATCATCGGTGCAAAGGGTGCCACCAGCAAAGCCATCCGCGAGGCAGCTGGTTGCTTGAAATTCATCATTGACTCGGAATCGGGCGACATCGAAGTTGAATGGGGTGAGCCCGGGACCTACGACCCCGTGAAAGCGATGAAATTACCCGATGTGGTCAAGGCCATCGGTCGCGGCATGGCGCCTGATGCAGCCGTGCGCTTGCTCGATGACGACCACTTCTTCGAGCTTGTTGACCTGCGGGAATACGTCGGCAAGCGGTCCAACCAGCAGCGACGCATTCGGGCCCGTATCATCGGACGACAAGGAAAGATTCGCAAACTGATCGAGCAGATGACGGACACGCAAATCAGCATCTACAATTCAACCGTCGTCCTCGTCGGCGAGGAAAGCGGCTTGTTCGCTGCCCGTCAAGCGATAGAAATGCTGGCTGGTGGGTCGGAGCACGGCACCGTCATGGGCTTCCTGGAACGCGACCGAAAGCGAGCCCGTTTGGAGTCGCGATCGCTGAACGTTTACGAAGAGCGAACCCCGCCTGCATCCGCCTCATCTTCCGGCTTCGAAGGCTTGGTTCCGGGGTTGGCTGAAATTTCACAGGAACGCAGGAACCGCCGCATGAAAGCTGCGCAAGTCGATCCTGCTGATGAGGAAGCCGTCTCCGAGATGATGGAACTCGCTGAAGACGAGAACATTCAGTGGGAAGAAGAGTGATCAGTCCAACAACTCGATCTGTTCAACGTCGGACAGGTCCATGTTCAGCACCTCGTACATGGCGTCAGCCAAGTCAACGTCAAGGCCGTTCTTTTGGCCCCACTCAACCAGCCGGGTGACGTCCCGAACAAGAAATTCCTGTGCTTTCGGATGGCTGTCGACGACCCCTTGCCCCACGTCAATGACGCAGGCTCGACCGTCGTGCCAAAGGATGTTGTACGGGGAGAAGTCCCCGTGAACGAGGTTGGCTTTTTGCCACGAAACGGCGAGGAATTTCAACAAATCATCGTACACGATTTGCGGTTCGTCAACGGCCACGTCACGGAGTTTGGGCGATGGCGAGGTGGCGGTGCCCACGTAGTCCATCACGAGGACGTTCTTGTGGACGCCGTGTGCGCGGGGAACGTTCAATCCCCAGCGAGCCAAGCGCGTGAGGTTTCGGTGTTCTTTGCGCACCCAAACCTCCACCAGATCTCGATGCTTGCGGCGCAGACCGGTGAACCGAGGGTCGCCCTCGATGTACTGAATGAGGTTCTTGAACACGGCGTTTGAGGTGTGGAAAATTTTCACCGCTACGGGTTCACCTGCGAGGTTGGTCGCATGGAAGACGTGTGCCTCTTTGCCTCGAGCGACAGGGAAATCCAGTGTATCGATGACGCCCGATTTCATCATTTTATACAGGGCCATCAAGGTCAACCGGTCAAACACCTGATCGAACACACGTCGGTCAACCCAATCGTACGTCCCCGTTCCCATGGCGCCCTGAATCTTGGCCTCGATGTCTCGAAACATCGTGTTGTAGCGCTCTTCCTTCATCCACTCATAACGGCCTTGACGGTCGTTGAGGCCACGAAGGAATTCGTTCTGCTCGGCGCGTTGGTGCTCGTGGTCAAGGCGCTCAGCCTTGCTACGATGTTGGCGCTTTTTCTTTGGTTTACGTCCCTTACGAGGACGACCGGCCAACTCGTCCCAGTCGTCATCACGGGCCATGTGGCTTCCTCATGAACTCAAGCAAACAGCGCATCGACGTCGTCGTCATCGTCTTCGTCGTCGCCCGCAGGTTCTTCCTCAACGTATTCTTCAACCGGAGCAGGCGCTTCCTCTTCCGGCATCGCTTCGGTGGAGGCTTCCGCTTCGGGTTCATCCTCAGCAAACAGGTCGTCGTCGCCGTCGTCATCTGCGAACAGATCGTCGCCGTCGTCATCTGCGAACAGATCGTCGCCGTCATCGCTGGCCTCGGGTTCATCCTCAGCAGCACCGGAAGCAAACAGATCGTCGTGTTCGCCGTCGTCGTCCAGGGAGACGCCCATACCAAACATGTCAACATCGTCGGGCAGGACGCCTTTTCGAGAGAGGTACATGGCCTGTGTCTTGGTGTAGCGATGCTTCACGTCCGCTTTGGAATCTTGGAAATCCCACGGCCAGACGATGATCAGATCGCCTTCACGAACCCACTGGCGACGGCGCATCTTTCCGGGGATACGGGCCATTCGGGTCTCCCCGTCTTCGCACAACACGGTGACACGGCGACCACCGAGAATTTGGGAGGCAAGGGCGAACATCTCGTTCACCTTCTTGTTGGGCATTTTGACACGGATTTTACCGTCGGTTGCATTTTCGGGATTCTCAAGACGCGCGAGTTCTTCGACGTCCACTTTTTCCTCAAATCTGCGACCCAATCAGTCTCACCTGCTTCCCCCAGTGGCCGACCCTTCTTGAAGGCACCACCCGAATCAAGGCGTGGAAACGATGCCGTTGCTTCACCAAGCACCGACGAGCGCATTGGCCGCAGCCTCGCACAGCGCAATGAGCTGGCCTGCTCCCACACCGAAATACACCGTCGTGATGAGACAGGCAATGATGGCAAACCGAACAGGTGTGCCCTTTGGCAGCGGGCCTTCTCGCCCTTCCTCGGGCTCGTGGAAGTACATGACCAGACCGACTCGCAGGTAGTAGAACACCGAAATGGCCGAGTTGATGACCATCAACAGGGCAAGGTACCACACCCAGTGGATATCGCCAAAAGCCAGGTCGCTGTTCACGGTGACGTCGAGCAGCGCGACCTTGACAATGCCCATGATAACAAGCAACTTCGAGACGAAACCGGACAGGGGTGGAACGCCTGCAAGGGACATCATGAAGATGAACATGGCCACGGCAAGGAAGGGATCGCGCTTGGCCAAACCGCCGAGGGACTCGAGCGTGTGGCCACCTTTTTCGGATTCAAGCAGGGACAACACGAGGAAGGCTCCGAGTTTGAAACACACGAGGACCGTGAGGTGGAAGATGAGCGCCGTGACGACGACCAGTGCCGCATCGTTGCTCATGTCGATGTGGCCCTCTTCCCAGTTGAGTGCCCCAATGGCCGTGATGGCAGCCAGCATGTAGCCGGCGTGAGCGACGGAAGAATAGGCGAGCATGCGCTTGGGATTGGTTGAACCCAGGGCAGCGAGGTTACCCCATGTCATCGTGATGACCGAAAGGACCCCAAGGGCCACCAACCACACAGCAGAGCCGTCCGTTGCTTCGGGTGAGGCAACCACGAGCAGAATACGAAGCAAGCCCAGCACACCCATGGCCTTGCTGGCCGTGGCGAGCACGCCGGCGACCGGAGCGGTCGCACCGGCATAGGCGTCGGGTGCTGCAAAGTGGAACGGTGCCGCGCTGACCTTGAAACCAAAGCCGACGAGGAGCATCCCCAACGCAATGAGGGGCAAGGCTTCCATGCCGTTGGTGGCAAAGGCCACCGAGAGGTCCGTGAACTGAAGCGAGCCCGACCACAGGTAGAGCAGTGACAGACCGTACAGACCGACGCCGGAAGCCACGGAACCGACGATGAAGTACTTCATACCGGCCTCGGTGCCAACCTTGCTTTCCTTCATGAAGGCCACGAGCACGTAGGTGGAAAAGGACGCCAGCTCCAATCCGATGAAGAGCATGAACAGGTCTTGGGCGAGGGCGACCACGGCCATGCCGAGGCCGGTCGTGATGAGCAGGATGTAGAAATCGACCTGGCGTCGGTTGTTGTAGAGGCCGCTGAGGCTGCGGTCGGCTCGGCTGGTCGCTGGAATGCGGTTCACCGAAGCGGCGCTGGCAAGTGCCAGCGCACCGAAGAAAATCAGCTCGAACATGCGACTGAATTCATCGATCTGAAGCATCGTCGTGCCGCCCGGCGTAACGATTTGCGTCTTGTTCATCCCGCCCAGGAAAGAAACGATCGTCAACCCGAAAGCGAGGGTGAAGAACACCGTGGCGAACAACCCCGGCAGGCGCGGGTCGCTGTCGAGTTTGCCGCGCTGACCGCCCAGCAGCCACGGTACACGAATCTGCGTCAACGGAATGCGGAACTTGGCGTTGCCCATGTTGGGGACGATCATCAGCGTAAACAGGCCGATGACAAGCACGAATTCGGGAGCAAGGGCGAGGACAAAGCCTTCTTCAAAGGGTTCAATTCGCTCCATTTCAGGCACCTCCCAGAATTGGAATCAAGAGCGTTTCGAAGAACGCTACCGTCCATCCGTTCATCATGTCGAGAGCAATCCACGGCATGATACCAAAGAGGATGGTGAACGCCGCCATGATGAGCATCGCCACCTTCTCGCTGTCGCTGATGTCGGGTACAGGCTCACCCTTCAGGCTCTCCGGCGGTTGCGTTTCGTCGCCGCCCTCGAAGATGGTGCGCTGCATCGACCAAAGGTAGTAGGCTGCGGTGATGGCGAGCACGAAGGCCGGACCGACCATCCAAAGCACGCTCCAGCCCTCGGCGGCCAAGAAGTGCCACAGAGCGAGGAACATCATCAACTCAGCCACGAATCCGGCGAGCAACGGGAGACCAAGCGAAGCCATCCACCCGAACATCATCGACGTGGCCAGCCACGGCGAGTGCTTGGCCATGCCTCGCATCGAACCGATTTCCATGCTGTGGTAGTGGTGCTTGAACGCACCGCAAACGGCGAAGAGCATGGGACTGATGATGCCGTGAGCGAACATCATGAACAGCGCTGCGGCCCAGCCGAGCGGCTGCATGGTGGCGATGCCGATGAGGATCACACCCATGTGAGACACCGAGGAGTAAGCGACCATTTTCTTGAGGTTGGTTTGTCCCAGACACACGACTGCACCCCACACAAGGGAGATCATACCGAGGGCCAACAAGGCAAACTGGAAGTGCTGTGCAGCGTGCGGGAAGAAAGCCAACGGGAGTCGGAACATGCCGTAAGCGCCCATCTTGAGCATGACACCCGCCAGGAGCATCGAGCCGCCCGTGGGTGCCTGAACGTGCGCATCAGGAAGCCAGGTGTGGAAGGGAACGGAGGGCAGCTTGACGAGGAACCCGATCATCAACATCACAAACAGAATCTTCTGCAGGCTCTCACCAAGGAACCACCCGCCAGCGTTGGCAGATTGAGCGTGGGCCGTCAAGGTGGGAATGTCAAACGTGCGACCCGTCCAAGCACCAGCGTAGGAGAGGTTCTCCGGCTGGAGGAAATAGACGGTGACCAGACCCAGCAGCATGATGACCGAAGCCGTGAACGTGTAGATGAAGAACTTCTGAGAAGCGTACTTCCGGTCGTAGCCGCCCCACTTGAGGATGAGGAAGAACATCGGAATCAAGGTCAGTTCCCAAAACACGTAGAACATGAACAGGTCAAGGGCGACGAAGACACCGATGAGTGCACCGCCCATCATCAACACGAGCGGGAAGTACACGGCAGCGTTCTTTTCGTTCCACGTGGCAACGATGGTGACCGGCAGGAGGAAGGTGGTCAACCAGACCATCGGGAAGGACAGGGCGTCCATACCGACGCTCCAGTGGATGCCGAGGGATTCAATCCAAACGTAGCGGAACTCGTAGTTGAAACTCCCAAAGGAAAGGGAAGCCCAATCCATCGTTCCTTCAATGTACTCGCTGCCGAAGAACATGGCCGTGGTGAGCGCCAACATCAACAACGAGAAGATGAGGGTCGCCATTCGAACCGAGGGCCCCATGCGGTCGCGGGCTGCTGGTGAAGCGTAAGCCACGAAGGCCAGGATGGCGATGCTGCTGACGATCGGAAGCGCCACGAGCGGGATGGAAATCCAATCGGTCGTCAAGCAATCACCCCCCAAATCAGCGCAAAGAGACCCAGCGTACCCAAGGCCGCCATCAGAATGTAGTCCCGGGCGGAACCCGTTGTCAACGAACGAAGCTTCGTCGAGAGTTGCTGCGAGGTGCGCTCGACCATCTTGACCGTGCCGTCAATGACGCCGGAATCGGCTTCAGCGGCCTTGAACGAGAAAGCGGCGACGATTTTGAGCATGGCCATGTCGTAGTAGTGGTCGAAGTACAAGCGGTTCTCAAGGGCCGTCGCAAAGCCGGATTGACCGAAGGAGGAATTGTCCCAGTGGTAGCGACTTTTCACGAACTGGTTGAGGGCCAACACGGGGCCGAACCACGGCAGCGTCTTCTCGCCTTCGTCCAGCTTTCCACCGTAAAGGGAGAGCGCCAAGCCGGGCCCAACGATGGCCCCGAGCAGAATGGCGATGTAGGTCAGGACGAAGAAGAACGCTTTGCTGTTGGCGAAAGCGTGCTCCATCTCGTAGACGAAGCCTTCCAAGAAGGTCTTCTTTCCGTCAAAGAACGGCTTGTAGTACTCATCGGGCGCCCAGTGGGTGAAGCCCATGCTGGCAAGCACGATGGCGCTGAGGCTCATGAAGGTCAGAATGAACAGCGGTGTCTTGATCCACGTGTTGGTGGGGTGAACGTGAGCCGCAACGTCGGTCTTGGGTGAACCGGCGAAAGTCTTGAGCCACATGCGGGACATGTAGAAGCCGGTCATGGCTGCACCGAGCAGGACGCACATGGCAGGGTAGTAGAAGCGGGGGTCGTCCAGGGCCACACGCCAGGTGTTGGCGATGATGCCTTCCTTGGACCAGAAGCCACCGATGAGCGGGAAACCCATGATGGACAGGGAACCGACGAGCATGGCCGTTGCCGTCAAGGGCATCTTGGAGGCCAAACCTCCCATGTTCTCCATCGACTGAGCGTCAAACTCGTCATGATGGTCGTGGTGGTCGTCCCCGGCCAGCGAGGCGAGGTGAACGCGCCCGAGGGTCAGTTCCAACTCGGGGACGTTGATTCGTCCGTTGCCGTCCATGTCCACGGCCTTCATGAGCCGCTGCATGTCCCACGGGGGGAGGTCGGCGATGTCGGCCTTCTTGAGCGCCGTTTGGAACTCGTACGTGTCGATTTCACCCGACTGGTCGAGGTCAATGGAATTGAAGAAACCAAAGACGGATTGACCGCTGTCCGCCAGGTAGTTGGCGAGCATGAGAAGCTCCTCAGGGTCTTCATCGTGGTGGTCATGGTCGTCGTGGTGGTGGAGGTGGTGGTGAGCGTGATGGACCTCGTGGATGACCGCCCCGCTGGCCATGAAGAGCATGCCCTTGGCCATGGCGTGGTTGAACAGGTGGAAGAGGGCGGCACCGAAAGCCACGATGACAATGCCGTGGTTGACGTAGTAGTCGGGGTTCACGGTCCCGTCAGGGAGGGTCTTGTGCCAGTAGAGCGTGTTGGCGAGGTAGAGCGCCGCACCCAATCCGGTGAAGATGTAAGCGAGCTGGGACATGGTGGAGTAGGCGAGGACTTTCTTGAGATCGTGCTGGACAAAGGCGATGGCTGCAGCCATCACGGCCGTGGTTCCACCGATGGCGGCGATGATGAAGGCCAAGTCGGCCAGTTCACCGTGCAGTGCATCAGCACCGAAGAACTGGAACATGCGGGCCACGAGGTAAAGACCGGCGTTGACCATGGTCGCAGCGTGAATGAGAGCGGAAACAGGGGTTGGGCCTTCCATGGCGTCAGGCAGCCACACGTGGAGTGGGAACTGGGCTGACTTCCCAACGGCACCGATGAACATCAGTCCAAGCGCCCAGGCGAGCATGCCCGAGTTGTTGGCAGCCACCTGCTCAATGTTGCCTTCGTAGAACACCACGGCGTAGTCGAGGGCACCTTGATCGGCCGCAGCGTAGGGATGGAAAAGCGACCAGAGAATGGCCAAACCAACCATGAGGAAGACGTCGCCGACGCGGGTGGTCAAGAACGCCTTCTTGGCAGCGTAGGCTGCGCTGGGGCGTTCGTAATAGAACCCGATTAGCAAGTAGGAACACAGTCCCATCAGTTCCCAGAAGATGAACAGCCAGAGGAACGAATCAGCCAGCACCATGCCGAGCATGCCCGAGCAGAAGAGAACGAACTCGGCGTAGAAGCGGTGGTTGCGGTTGTCGTTGATGGGGTCGGTGTTCATGTAGCCGATGGCGAAGATGTTGATGAGCAAGCACAGGAACGAGGCGATGAACAGCAACATCACGGTGATGTGGTCAATGTAGACGCCAAACCCGAGGGAAATCTCGGTGACCGTTGTTTGACCGGAGTCCCACATGCCGGAAGTGAACCACGTCCAGCCCTCGGTGTCGGCCGACCCGCTGCCTCCGATGAAGTCGGAGATGAGCCACAACGAGAGCGCAAGGCTTCCCGCCATGACGGGGAGGGCGATGAGACCGCCTTCCTTGAGCGTGTTTTTCCACATGGAGTTGCCGTTGAACATCTTGCCGAAGAACAGGATGACCGGGAAGGCCAACATGGGGAGCAAGAG
>CAXGZM010000067.1:0-8253 GCA_964014165.1 uncultured euryarchaeote
CAACACCGCCATGGCGACGAGACGGCGGTGGGTCATGTTGGTAGGACCGACCGGTGTGGTAAGAGGCTTGCTTCAACCCTGCAGCATGATGCAAGAAGGTCCAGCAGAAACCCACTGTTAAGTATGAAGAGAACAGAAAATGTTCCATGATGAGCGACGCAACATCGTTCGAAAGCGACGATGAGGAGATGGACATCTACGCTGCCCTCGGCCTTAACACGCCCGTCGGCAAACAGGAAGCAGTTGCCCCCAACGGTCCTGTCGCCGAGCCGTACGACCCGCTTGCAGCGTTCATGGACGACGATGACGAAGATGTCCCAGCCCCCGCTTTCGTCCCGTCTCATGGCATCTCCAACGAAACCGTTGAATCCTTGATTGAGACGTTGGCGAGGGACCTCCTCGACCATGAACGGCTGAGCGCTTCTCTTTCCGGAGGACGCATCAACATGGAAAGCCTCACGGTTCAGCGGGACCGCGATGCCTACCACTTGTCCCTGATCATCGACATGGGCGGTGAAGCCATCAAACCCTTCGCCACCGTGCTTGCCGTCGAGGACACGTGGCGACCCATGGCAGCGCCCCAAGGCCTGCACGCTCGATGGAAACCCGTTTACGAAGCGCTGTGCAAGGCACTGACCGAGGCATTGAGCCGTCAAGGACGACCGTCAAGCCTCTGAATCAGGATGAATTTCAACCCGCCAGTCAACGTTGATGCTGGGGTCCAAGGAAGCCGATACCGAGCAGTACTTCTCGTGGCTCTTCGCCACCACGCGTTCCACCAACTTCTGGGGCACGTCGCCCACCACGTGGTAGACCATGGTGATGGATGTAAACCGACGAGGGGATGTTTCTGCACGAATGGAATCCAGGTCAACCCAAGCGTTGGTGAACGCACGTTCCTTCAGGCCGATGACCACATCGACCAGGGAGCACGCACCCACCATCTGGAGGGTCAACTGCATGGGCGAGGGGCCCGATTCCCAATCCATTGAAATTCGTTGTCCTGCGGCGTTGATGCCGTCCAAGGTGGTTCCGCCTGTCCATTCAACGCGCCCCTGCATGGACAGGCGATGGGCGGTTGATTCTTGAAGGAGATGCCTGTCGCTGAAATCGAGCAACATGTCAGGTACACCGGTAACCATGGAAAACGGAACGCTCAGCGTTCCCAACGACCCCATCATCCACTACATCGAAGGTGACGGCATCGGAGTTGACATCACGCCCGTGATGATCGACGTTGTGAACGCAGCTGTCAGCAAAGCCTACGGCGGCGAGAAAAGCATTGTGTGGTCGGAAGTTCTTGCCGGCGAGAAAGCCTTCAACGCCACCGGCGAGTGGCTGCCTCAAGCCACCCTGGACGCCATGAAAACCGGTCTCGTCTCCATCAAGGGCCCGCTCACGACACCCGTTGGCGGAGGGATTCGCTCGCTCAACGTTGCGCTTCGCCAAAAACTCGACCTCTACGCCTGCGTTCGCCCTGTTCGCTGGTACGATGGAACCCCCTCACCCGTTCGCGCACCCCAAGACGTCGACATGGTCATTTTCCGAGAAAACAGTGAAGACGTCTATGCTGGCATTGAGTGGGAAGCCGAGAGCGACGGCGCCAAGCAGGTCATCGATTTCCTCCAAAACGTCATGGGCGTTGATAAAATTCGATTCCCCAACACCTCGGGGATTGGTATCAAGCCGGTCTCGAAGGAGGGCACGGCTCGTATCGTTCGAGCCGCGATTCAGTACGCCATCGACAACGACCAGCCCAGCGTGACCCTCGTCCACAAAGGCAACATCATGAAATTCACCGAAGGCGGATTCCGGGATTGGGGCTACACCTTGGCCAAGGAAGAATTCGGTGCAACCGAACTCGACGGTGGACCGTGGTGCACCCTGACCAACCCCCACACCGGCAACACGATCGTCATCAAGGACGTCATCGCTGACGCCATGCTCCAGCAGATCATCACCCGGCCTGCCGAATACAGCGTGTTGACCACCATGAACCTCAACGGCGACTACATCTCCGACGCCTTGGCCGCTCAAGTCGGCGGTATCGGCATCGCCCCCGGGGCCAACATCAACTACGACACGGGCATCTCCATCTTCGAAGCCACCCACGGAACGGCACCCAAGTACGCAGGCCAAGACAAGGTCAACCCTGGCTCGCTCATCCTCTCCGCCGAGATGATGCTCCGCCATATGGGCTGGAGGGAAGCCGCCGATCTCATCGTCAAAGGCATGGAAGGCGCCATCTCCAACAAGACGGTGACCTACGACTTCGAGCGACTCATGGACGATGCTACGCTGCTCTCCTGCAGCGCCTTTGGGGCCACCATGATCCAACACATGTGAGACGCTTCCTTTGGTCTGGAATCCGGTTCATCCAATGGCAGAGGCGCGGCCCTCGCACGAACACTCACAACGTCACACATGTTTATATCCGGTTCGTACGAATGAAAATCATGGATACAAAGACCGTGGCGCTGAGCCTTTTGGTGGCCATCATCATGGGCAGTTCGGGTGCGGTGGTTTACACGCTCAACACCACCGCTGAACCGGAAGAAAAACCGGACACACAAGAGGAAATCAAAACGGAAAATTATCCTCCAAAACTCATGATTGACCAAGAGATTGCGGAAACGTGGGACGGTACGGGCGTCACCATCAGCGGGTACGTCTACGACGAAGACCTGGCATCGTCGTGGGTGACGGTCTCCGTGCTGGATGAAAACTTCGCGCTGCTCGAGGCGATGAACCTGAGCATCCTTCCATCAGGGAAGTGGAGTGCCGATACCAGCATCACAGGCCCGGGTTCGTTCGTTTTGGCCATCACCGCCTACGATGCAGAAGGCCTGGAAAGTGAGGGCAACCCCTCCATGCTCGTCATCACCCCTCCGGAGGAGAACGATGTTCGTCTTACCTTTGGATGGACACCACCGGTGGAAAACGAGACGGTCGGCGTCATTGAGGGAGCTGTTCTGCATGCGTTCCCCGAAACCTGTTCGGTCATCTATCGGCCAAGCGACCAGAATTCAGCCGTGTTCCTCACCGGAAACCTGTCGGAGGTCGACGGTACCTACGTGCTCTCTTTGGACACCGAGGACTACAGCAACAAAGGTGTCCTCGAGGCCACGTGCGGCCTGTTCGAGGAATCGGAGGACAGCATCGCTGTTGACCTCCCCCTCCCGCCGGAACCCGTTGGGGATGAGGATCAAGACGGCGTGCTCGACGACGTCGATGCCTGCCCCGAAACACCGGCGGATGAACCGGTCTACTCGACGGGATGCTCGGATTCTGAGACCGATGACGACGGCGACGGTGTCGTCAACAGCAACGACCGCTGCCCCAACACCGCCTCCGAAGCAAGCGTTGACGCCAACGGTTGTGCGGACGCGCAGAAGGACACCGATGGCGACGGTCTGACCGACGACGTTGATGCCTGCCCGGACACCCCCGCCGGTGAGGAGGTTGACGCCTTCGGTTGCTCGGCATCGCAGAAAGATGACGACAACGACGGGGTGAGTAACGACGTTGACGCCTGCCCCAACACCCCTGCCGGCGAAGCCGTGAACGAAGCAGGGTGCTCGCAGAGCCAAATCGGGCCGCAAGGGCCGTTGAAGATCCTCGCCCTCCACGGCGGCGGCCAAACCGCGAACGGCCTGCGCAGCATGCAGGGCATGCAGGACCTGATGGCAAGCCTGAGCGACTATGAATTCGTTTTCGCCAGCACGCCTGAGAGTAACAACGTCTGGATTCGCGACCCCCCGGGCGGAAAAGGCCAGCCCACGACCGACCGAGATTGGGCGGACACGTCCATCGCCTACCTCGATCAAGTCGTTGAACAGCAAGGGCCGTTTCATGCCATCTTGGGATATTCTCAGGGCGCAGCGATGATCCCTGTCTACCTCGCCAACACCGAGAACACCTTCGAGAAGGTACTGATGTACAACGGGTACCTGCCCACGACACACGAAGGGTTGATCGAGACCATCGACGAAGCCGCTCCGTTTTCCACGCCCGCCATGGTCTTCTCGGGAGAAAACGACGACGGCTTCAAGGACATGGCGCCAGCATTGGCGCAGAAATTCTCGGATTGCAGCGAAGTGCACAGCCCCACAGCGGGCCACCACCCACCCTACCAGAGCGATTCGAAATACAACCAAATCTTGAACTGGATCACCAGCGATTAGGTCCGAGAGGAAACGGTCAGTTGGACTGCCGCTTCAGCCAAGGCTTGAGCGAACGGTTGTTCTTGGCGACGCTGAACCCGAACCGCTCCTCGATGGCTCGGTCAACCAGCGTGAAATCGCCGTCCATCGTGGCGACGAGCACCGCACCGATGTCGGGCAAAGGAAGGGAAGCCAGGTGGGTGGCAAGGCGATAGATGTCAAGGTCGGTGGCCTCTGGGTAAATCGCTCGGTCTTGGAGTTCCGTGCGGTAGGTCACGCCCCGGTAGCCCTTCAGTTCGGTGAGCTCGTCAAAGACATCGCTGTGGCGCAAAAGGAAGGTGTTGAGGGCGTCGGATGATTCGGGGACGCCCGCCATCATCTCGGCGCTTGGCGTCCACATGTTGTACTCCAACAGAACCTCGTCAACGAGTTGCATCATGACGTCCTCGCTGAGTGTTTCCTCCAATTTCTCGGCGTTGACCATGGCGCCTCGGAAACGAGGCAACAGGCGCTGATCTTTGGCGAATTGCTTCAGTTCACTCCGAACGTCGTCCGGGATCATCATCTTCAATCGCTTGGCCTGTGCGTGGTGAAGCAGGATCCGGTGGAATCGGTTGGAACCGATGATGTTGAGGTTCGTCTCAAAGACCAAGTCCATGCGCTGGTACATTTTTTCCACCAGGGCGTCAACCAACACGTTGGTGTCCACAATGACCAGCGGTGAGAGCGAAAGATTGTGGAGGAAGCGTCGCTTTGAGGTCGGTATATCCTCCTTGTACTGTGAGAAGAGCGCCTGTTCAACACCTGCAAGTCGATTGCGAGCCGTGATGGAGAACTTCGTAGAATTCTGGGCCCGCTCAAGGTACATCAGGCCCTCAAACGCCCCCTCTTCGGCAGCGTTCTTTGCAATCTCATAGATCTCTTCCATCGAGGGCGAGGCACTCTGCATGGCTTGACGGAATTGGTGCTCAAACTGCGTTCTTGAGCGTCGGAGGTCCCGGCTGATTCGGGTTGAGGCTGCCGTGACACGGCCGAGGAACGGTTCCGGTGGCAGGAGATGAGCCTGTTCAAACGGGTAGTTTCGTAACAGATCGAGTTCTTCCTCGTTGTAGACCGTCCGGGTCCTCTCGACGATGTTCCCCTCCACGTCCTCTTCGCTGACCGTGATGCGCTGTTGCACGTGCTGGCGAATCAAGCGAGCTGCTGCGTCCGTGTCGGATGCTGCGAGATGGCAGACGCGAAGATAGAGTTTGAACCGTTCCGTGATGGCGGTCTTCAACGACGGAACGCGCTCCAGCAAATCCACCGCCTCCGCCCACGACGTGGCGTGCGCGTAGTGAATCAATGACTTACGATAGAGGGTCAGCGGAAGGGCCAAAGCGAAGTCGTTGTCGTCTGTGCTTTCGTCTTCCTTGGAAGACCCGGTTTTGCGCTGCTTGGTGAAGAGTTCAGCCGCTCGGGAGTACTCTCGTGCGGAATTCAACTCGTCCCCCGTTGATGCAAACAACGCTGCTCGAGCGAGGGGGGCCCATGGGGACAGCGGGTCGTTCTTCTGATACCATGAAACGAGGTTGGTCAGGCCGAGATCGTGCTCCACCATCAGGACGGCGTACGACTTGACGAGACGCAGCGGGAGAACTGGATTCATGAGCAATTCGTCGAGGTCCTTGGCCGCATCGGCGGCTGCCATGCCGATGTTGTAGGCCTGCAGATGACCGTTCATGGTGAGCGTGAGCAACATGACATCGAAGAGGCGACGTTCGACCAGCGAAAGGTCGAGGTCGTCCAGGCTGTTACCCATGTTGCGAATGTGTGTTGCGCTGACGACCCCGTCACCCGTCAACGCTCGGCTGATGGGAGAGAAAGCCCTGAGGGCAGCCACGTTCAGTTTGTCACCCACTTCGGGCGTGTCCTTGTAGATGCCCTCCATCAACAACAACAGGTGTTCGGCAAGCGGAGAAATGACTTCAGGGAGTTCTGCTCCATGAATGGACTGGAGGGCTTGGGAACGGGAAGTGATGATGGAATCTCGCAGGGAGGCATCAACGGAAGCAGGCGCCAAATGACTGACGAGCAGGGCGATGTAAGGGTGGGTGAGTGGCAGCATGCTGTCGGAAGCGAAGACGGACGCAAGACGCTGGATGTCCAACGATTCAAGTAACAACACGAGCGCCATTCCCCGGCCTTCTTCCCACATTGGACCGCGCTGGTCGCACAAACGCTGAGCTGCCTTCAGGCGAAGTGGAGAGGCCAGCGCCCCGGTCTGGAGCACATGGAAGAGAGCTTGATCGTCAACATCGTCCAGAAAGCGGAGCAGCCAGTCGTTGGCTCGGTCGCTGCCCAGTGACACCACGAGCGGGAGCAGTTCCGTAACGTCCGACGAGGCGTCAAGACGGCGCCCGTCCAGGACGTCCATGGCTTCGTCCTTCTTCCCTTCACGCAGCAGGGCGTTGAGGCGCCACCACGTCAGTCGGTCGCGCCCCTCGTGAACGTTGGCTGCTTCGAGCAAACCAAGACCTTGTTCGAGTTGTTCGGCCGTGCATGATTCCGCTTCGCTGGGCGCATGCTGCCAGGCAAGTGTGCGACAGGCATCGGTGAGCGAATCCTCCCGGGTGTACGCCATGATGCCGCTCCAATCCTCAACCGTTCCGCCCAAAAGGCGTTGGAACGAGACGAGGGTCTCGGCCAGTTCCTCGTCGACCTTCTTGGCCGTCTTCCATGAAGATTCAGGAACGTCATGTCCTCCGTGAAGGGCCAAGAGCACGGTGATGAAGGCCATGGCGTCGGGCAGATCGTTCAGCGGGGGATCAAGGTCAAGTCGCCGGCCACCTGAAATTTGGTTCGTGGCCTTCTGCAACGCCACCTTGATGTCGGGATCGTTGACCCCGGCACCGGCGAGTTTCAGGACGGTCATGACCTCGTCTTTGTTGCGTGGGTCAACCCAAAAGAAATCCGTGTTCATCTTGGTGGCTGCTTTGGCCTTCGTAGCCTTGGCTTTCGGAAAAGCCAGAAATTGACCGAGCAACGGTGTTTTCTCCCCGATGCTGTGCCAAACGGGATGCACCCCTTCGACCATGCAGGTTTCACGCAACAGGTTTTCGTGAGCGTTCCATCCTTCGTCCCAGTTGTCAGCGTCCATCTGCTTGTGAACCAGCATCGTGGCAAGTTGGTACGCCGTCGTGTAGGGCGACTCGTCCAACACTTGCTGAGGCGTGTGGAGCCACGACATGTGGGCGGGACCGGAAGCACGGCCCGAACGGCGCATGCGACCACGGGGGCGATTCATGGCCGGGCGGCGAGGAGTGGCATCGTCATCGTCGTCCGATGCGGGTGGTTCTTGTTCGTGAGCGGCGATGACCAAATGCGCTCGCAAGGGCTTGTCGAGCATCTTCCATGCTGATTCACGGTTCATGATGGAGACACGTACAGCACCCGACTTGGGTCTTGAAAACGCTGCCTTGAGACAGGTTTCCATGTACGTTTCGTCCAACCTTTCATCCCCTCGGTTCCTGCCACGACGGGTGCCCTTTCAACCCACCGATGGGGGTGCCTGCTCATTTTTGGAATGGAAAGCATACTTCCTTGAACCATTGCCGCCTCCCGATGACGAGAGTGCATGGATACCATCACGACGGTCGCTCTTTTGCTCCACCCGCTCCTTGCGAGCGCTCTGGTGGCATGGATGTGGTGGCAGTACGCATGGCGGAAGAAGTCCTACGAGCTCAAAGGCGAGGAACGGGCCCTCCACCTCGCACGCCATGAAACCAACGGTGAGCGCCTGCTTTGGGCCAGCGGCCTGGTGATTCTCGTGGCCTTTCTCGCTCGAGCCTTTACCGGATGGTACGAAGGCGAAGACGTGCTCGCTGCGCTCGTTCCAGGGTCACTTCACGGTTTCATGGGGCCCGTCGGTTTTGGATTGATGGTGTTCATGACGCGGCTCGGCAAGCAAGCCAGGGCGCAGCGACAGGCGGGTGAATCGTTCACCGCAGCGAAACTCAAGCATGGAAGAGCCGCCGACCTGATCATCTACATGGTCTTCATTCACGCCTTTTTGGGCTTCATTTACACGTTTGACGTGTTGATGTGAACC
>CAXGZM010000068.1:0-8246 GCA_964014165.1 uncultured euryarchaeote
GAGACGCCAAGATCACGCAGATTTACGAGGGCACCCAAGAGGTGCAGCGCATCGTGATTGCACGAGCGCTGAAGTGATCAACCGGACGTGCAGGTCAACTCGCGGCGAGCGACGTTCCATCCGCATGGGACGACGTATTGACTGATGTGGTCCCCGAGTTTCGGCGGGGTTTCATTGTCTTCTGAGCTGTACATAATGGAGATCCTCGCCCCACCCACGGTCTCGCAAACAAACGTGAACCCATCCCGAAACGGACCATGTCCGAGAAGCGTGCGCGTGGACTCAACGATGACACCACGAGCGATGAATTTTGAATTTCCCTCAGAGGCGATCAGCGCTTCCGCTTCGCTCCGCAACTTCAACGTCTCCAGTTTTGCGATGAAATGCTCGAGCCCGTGTTCATCTGGAACGTACGGTGGCTGGTCGGATTCGGCCGTTTCCGGTGGTGATTCGTTTTCTGGTTCGTGGGTTTCCTCGACCACCGGTTCGACCACCGGTGCTGTCACGGTGAACACGTGGGTGTCAAGACGTGCACCAAGATGGCGCAACTCGGCCGTGTAGGTCCCTGCTTCATCGATTTCAATGTAAAATTCATCGAAATCCGGACGGTCCATGTCAACGTTTGGCGTCAGGTAGCTCTGCAGCTCTTTTTTGGATGCATTGTCAAACACCGAGAATTCGTAAGCGACGACTTCGACGTTGAACGACACGGTGGCGGAGATGCGTTCTCCTGTCAGAAACGAATCTTCCAAGATGCCGATGCTACCGGTGACCTCCACTTTTTCTTCGAACAATTCGTCAGGGAACTCCATGCCACTGGCGGCCAAAAACGCCATCCAGTCCCGAACAGGAATGCCGTCGTTGACGTTGGCGTTGACGAAGGAAAAGACCAGTTCCACCACCCATTCTGGCGGTCGTTCGCCGGTCATTTTTCCGAGCAGGTTTGCGAACTCATCCCCAGAGATGACCCCGTCGCTGTTGGTGTCCAGTTCTTGCGTGAGTTTGATGGGGGACATGGCAGAATTGGACAACCATTTCTTGAAATTGTTGTTGAGCAGACCCGCCATGGTGTTGTTGCGAGTGATGCTTTCGACCCGTCGGTTGATGGCGGCTGCTCGTTGCATGAGGTTCTCTTTGTCGGTGAATTCCATGGTCGCCATGGAACGCCGATAACCTCAGCGCACATGAAATTGATGCCGACCATCAAGGGAACGAGGGGGTTGGCCAGTCGTCGGGAGAACCATGCTCGAAGGCCATCCGAATGAGCAAATCCTCCATGCCCTCAATCGAAGCCACCTCTTCCTCAATCTGGCGTCGATGCAGCCATTGCTTCAATCGTCCCAGCCGCATGCCTTGGCCGATGTTCGTACGTGCCATCAGCCAGTGCCCGTCCACCAAACAGGCCACGGGTTCGCTTCTCGGGCCCATCTGGCGCCATCGCTTCTCCAGCGCGGCAATGTTCGTTTTCTCGAGTTGCAGCCCGGTGTGAGGGTGAACATCGTGATCCGCCAGGCACGCCAAGGTCAGAAGATGCGCCTCTGCCTGGACCGTCAAGGCGTGGTTGTACACGCGAAGGGAGGGTGCATCGTTGCCGGGCAGATGGCCGAGGTATTCGTGGAAGCCAGCCATCGACCGCTGGAGTTCGTTGGACGCACGGAGGTCCTTCAGTTGGTTCACCGCCTCTTTGGAGGGGTGCTCAACCAGCGTCAGTGCGAGGCGTTGATGGAGGTTCAACCGATGAAGACGATCATCATCCATGGCTTCAAACAGCGCAGGGTTGATGACGACGAGACGTTCGAAGACATGCCTCAGGACGCCGTCGTCCTGCATGGAACGAAGGACGGCGCCCGGCTTCGGTCCCAAAAGCACCTTCCGGACTTCCATCCATCGCCGCTCGATCGCCACCATGCCGAGGCGCGTGCTGTGGCGAGCAATGGCACTGACCAGTTCACCGTCCATGCTCCACAGCGGTCCGCTGTCCCGTCGCGTGAAGCGATAGGCGCGTAGAATGCGAAGGGCGTCTTCTTCGCATCGCTGGCTGGCGTCGCCCACGGCGCGAACCACGCGCTGCTGGAGGTCGTTGACGCCAGCATAGGGGTCGTACAGTTGGCGTCGGGCGACGTCAACCGCCATGCTGTTGAACGTGAAGTCTCTGCGGCTCAGGTCTTCTTTCAAGGACCGTCCCCATGCCACCACGTCGGGCCGACGCCCGTCCCTGTAGAGGGACTCGGTTCGCAGGGTTGTCACTTCGTAATGCCGCCCGATCCCCTTCACCGTGATCGTGCCAAAATCAATGCCGGTTGGTATGGCCCGCTCACCGAAGAGTTCCATCATCCGTTCGGGCGTGCACGTGGTGCACACGTCGATGTCCGGTGCTGCCTCGCCGAGCCACGCATCACGAACGCATCCACCGACCAACCACGCCCCTTCACCCGCCTCTGCGAGGGTCTGCAGCAGGCCGAGCAAGTCGTCGGGCAAGGTCGCCAGCCAGCGAGCGATGGCCGGCGGACAGGGGGTGCCGTCCATGTCGGCCTCAAGCCCCTCCGGAAGCGCATCGGTGTTCTCCATCATGCTCACCCTTGTCCTTTGTGCTGCGGTGGGCGATGAAAAAGCATTATGTGACTCGGCAGCGAGAGAGGGGCATGTCGTGGGCAGAAGACGAGGTCCAGCTGGTTCCTGTGCCCTGGCTCAAGGCACATGAGGAAATCAAACCAAGGAACCGCGACAAGCTTCTCGAGATGACGAAGCGGTGGGGCGGCTACACCAAACCGCTCATCGTTGACAAGCGAACGGGTGCCATCTTGGACGGGCATCATCGCCACTCCATCGCGGTCTTGCTTGGATTAAAACGCGTGCCGGCCGTCTGCGTGGACTACCTTGAGGACGACAGCATTCAATTGGGGGTATGGCCGGGCTGCGGCCGTGATTCACTGACGAAGACGGAGGTCATCGAGATGTCGCTGTCCGATGAGGTGTTCCCGCCCAAAACGAGCCGACACATGCTTCCTGACGAGACGCCACCGATTTTCGTGCCCCTCGAGACCTTGGCGGTCTACCCTTCGTTCACGGGGCCTGACGAGACCTGATCCAGTCTCTCCAGCGTTCGTTGCCTTTCCCTTTGAGCGAAACACCGTGCTGCGGCGATGCAGGAAGGGTCAATGAAACGCTGCTCATGATGCCTTCGTGAACCACATCAAGGCTGAGTTCGTCGGCGGAACGCCCGGCGATGAGCTTTTTGAGATGCCCCACGGATTTGACACGGACGCCGTCAACGGCCAGCACCTCATCGCCGACCTGCGTGAGTTCACGAAGCGGCGAGCCGGCGTGGTACGTGGTGATGAGGACACGTCCTGCGTTTTCTTTGAGGCCGACCCCCAGCCATCCTTTCCCTTCCTTGTCCGAAGCATGGGGTACCAGTTTCAATCGGAAGGCCGACAGGGCGCGCTGGAGATTTGGATGGTTGCGCTGCTTGACCAACCGGTCGAGGTACGGCCCCATGTTCTCGCCACCCGGGCAAGATTTCAGCGTGGCCCGGATGTCGTTGTAATCCACGCCCATCGCTTCGGCGTCCGGCGAATGGATGGCGTAGCGGCGCACCAGTTCTGCCATGAGGTCGCACGCTCCGAAGGTGTTGTTGTTCCTGCGTCGCATTTCCACGTCCAAGCAGAGCAACGCCAATTCGCCTTCCAGGTAGTATGAAATTTGGTTTTCTCTCGTGTAAGGGCCGCTTCTATAGAGGTGAATCCACGCATCGTGGCTCGACTCAGCAAGCGATTCTCGAAGCATCCCGTTGTTGGCGGTATGGCGCTTCATTTTACGCTCAAAGTCAAGCCGCCAGTCCTCTTCACTCCATGCTCCGGAGCGAACGCAGATCATGTCGCCCAGCCACGAGGTTGCACCCTCAAACCACCACAGTAAATCGGTGTGCGTCTCGGACTGCAGGTCGTAGTCAAGGAAGGATTTGGGACGAAGTCGCTTGACGTTCCACTGATGGAGATACTCGTGGGAAAACAGGCTGACCAAGTCCCTGTATTCATCGGCGTGGTCCGGAAAGAGGCACGTCCTTGGCATCATCGATGTTTGGGAATTCATGTGCTCAAGCCCCCCTCTGCTGGTGTCGGTCAGGTGGAGCACAGTGGTGTATTCAGGCCAATCCGGGACACCAAAGAGGGCGTGATGTTCCTCTGCGATGCGATGCGTGTCATCTACGAATGCTTGGAGCCGTTCTTCATCGGGCTGGTGTCCCCCGCTGTCCCACCATTTCAGGTGGTGGACGCGGCCTGAAATTGAGTACGTGATGGTGGGGTTGGGGTTTACCTCAATGATGCTGTCCAACATCATGTCTCGTCCTTCCGTGGAAAAATGCCATCGCTTTCCGGACGTCTCGGTGTCCTCGCTTGATTCGAGGTGCAGTTGCGTGGCAGGCGTCCACGAAGGCGGTGCCGTCAACTCCACGCGGTGGCTCAAGCCCAACCGCTCATTCTCGATGCCTCGCTCGGGCCAGAACCACGTGAACGGAGGCATCAGGTGCAAATGGGTCGTATCGAGGTGGTTGGAGCGGACGCTCAGCTCCTTGGCGAAGAGCGTGTAATCGATGCGGACGGCGGTTGAGGCCTTCCGGAGACGCACCGATATCCCGTCAACTCCAACGCGTTTCCACGACAGGGCTGTGCCCGCATCGTCGGTCGCTGAGAAATCGAACATGTGCTGAATGGGTTCACGCAAAAAATAGGATCCGGGCACCCAGCGCGGGAACCTCAAGACCAGTTGCAGGGAGGTGAAAGGCCCCTCGATGGTCAGCCCGGCGCCGAGGTGGTGCTGTCGTCCGTTGGTCGCGTCAGCGTGAAAGCAAATGCCGGAGGCTGGCAGGCTCATGCGCCGACTTCGGTTGCGGCGGTTGATAGGTTCTCGCACGCCACCTTGAGCAGTTCTTCTTCGGTGGACGCCGATAGCCGTTCGACATGCTCAATGACACCCGGTTCGTGGGCCCGCCCGATGAGACGCTCCAGCAATTTACAGCGCTCAATAACATGGAGGCGTTCATCGTTGATGAGTTGCCACCGGAGGTCGTCTTCCGATGCTCCTTGGCGAATCACCCAACGGGCAACAGGTTCGAGCATGCCGCCGTTGAGCAGGTGCTGAATCAACGGATCAGCGTGGTCGGTGACGGTTGCCCTGAGATGGTCGCCCAGGGCCTTTACGTCCTTTGCTTTGATGTGCTGCATGAGCCGTTCGAGCTGGGTGGGTTCGTGCTCAGCCGCCCAAATGAGGATGTTGACGGTGTGATAGCCCGCCTCCAAAAACGGAATCAAATCGTTCAGGTTCAGCGCGATGTTTCGCTTCAAGGCGCTGTTGAGTGCAGCCAGCCTCACGCCTTCGTGAGCGTCGCTCAGCCCCTTTCTCAAGGCCGATTCGTCCAAGGCAGGATGGCTCATGCCGGTCGTTCGAATCGCATCGCTTTCGTGTTGAGCCAATCGCTCTGTGACGCTGATGTCGTTCACGAGAAGCAAGGCCCTTGCTGCCTTGCGCTGGACAACGCTGTCCTCGTCGTTCAGGGCGCTGAGGGCAAGTGGAACACCGTGGTCACCCAGGGGGGTCAGGAGGTTGGCGCCGGCTCTGCGAACGTCCAGGTTGCGATGAGTGAGGAGTGTTTGAACGGCTTCGCTTCCCGAGAGAACCCCCCACATTCGATAGGCATCCAGTGCCTTGGAGACAAACCACGTGTCGTTGTCGTCGAGCAGCGGCTTGAAGGCTTCCAGAACGGACGGGTCGTCGTGTTCGAACAACGTCCGCACGGCGCGTCGCCGGGTGCGAATGTCCCGGTGTTTCAACCGAGCCATGGCTTTCCCGATGTCGTTCGCCATGCTTGCGGGAAGCGCCGCTCCCTCATAGCCTGTTGCGTTGTGCTCAGCGCATTTCCAACCAGGCAAAGAACAGGATGATGGGGAGGAGGTAGAACAGGCGTCGATGCATGCGATGGGTGGCCTCCATGTGCTCGATGACGGAGGGGGGCAGGACCTCCACCGAGGATGCCGTTCGCCGACGGCGGTTGAGCATCACGTGTTCCTCAATGTACGCCAGCACCGTGCCCCGCAGTTCTGGGTCACGGCTTCGTGCTTCGCCACGACCAACGATGTAGCGGATGGGATGTTCCTCGGCCAGTTCAAGGGTTGAGGCAACGATGGTTAACGGCTGCGTTGAGTTGTGGAGGTCGATTCGGACCGTTCGTCCATCGCTACGGACATGGCTCAAGACACGCCACTTGCCCTGACCTTCGTTGTAGGGTTGGAGGCGCGTTCGGATTTCGTCGATCGGGTCGATGTTCGAGACATGAGGCGCCCTCCGGAAGCCCAAAAATGGCCCCAGGAGGAGGGCGCATGCCACCGGTGTAATGCACATGAGTTGGACGAGTCGCAACAGCGCATCCGGGTCGGTCAAAGCGGAGACAACCGCCAGCGAAAATCCAAGAAACAGGCCGATGAATCCTCCCGCCTGCACGCCGGTGACCAAACCGATTCGCGGGCGGTCAACCTCGGCCATGTGGATGGATGAGGGGCGAGGGCATTGAAGGCTTGGTTGGCAAAGAAAGTATCAAGTGATTCTCCGAGGCTTCCCTGTCATGGAGCGCAACGGTTTACCTGACCGGCTGCGTGAGGCCAAAATCGGGTCTTGGGTTCTGGGCGTCTGCGGCTTTCTCCTCGTCTCTTTTTTCATCGCTCCCATGACCCTAGAGGCGGGATCGGTTGGTCCGCTTCAGGGACGGGCCAACGCCATCGATTACTACAGCGAAGATGGATTTGGTTCGCACGGGAATCAACCCGAGAACACGGGGTCGGTTGACGGTCAATGTTGCCCCGCTTTTGCTTGGTCCGAAGTCAATTTTTACGCCGCCATCATTTACGGATTCGGCGACGTGAACTGCCATCAAAAATCAGAACGTTCGTGGGAAGTAAACAACAACCAACTTCCAGTATGTACCCGCGATGTTGGCATCTTTGCCGGTTTGTTCATCGGGGGGGTGGTCTTCTCTCGGCGAGGCTGGAATCGATGGACGGTTCGAGACACGTGCCTTTCGCTTCTGCCAGAGAGCATGCTCCACGGCGTCTATGCGAAAAATCAGCGTACATGGTTGTGGTTGGCATGCGGTTTGCTGTTGTGCATGCCGCTGATCGCCGATGGATTCCTCCAACTGCTCACGCCGTATGAATCGACGAATTTCAAACGCGTGCTGACCGGCGTACCGTTTGGTTTTGGCCTGGGCATTTTGTTGTGCTCCATGTTCGCTGCCCGCGCCGAGGCGTTTTTTGGAGCGGGTCAGGTGCTTCTTCCCGGTGAGGCACGGTTTACACTCGCCAAGAACGATGCTCACGAGTCGGAGTGATTCGGCGGCTGCATCGACCACCAGACGGTCAGTTCAGCTGCGGTCGTTGGGAGGGGGCAACCCTCGTGGCCGCTGGTCAAAATTTGGAGGCGTTCATTGACGTCTCGTACGGCTTTTTGCAGCGTTGCCGAGAGTGATTTTCCTTCTTCAACGGCGAACACGTCGTCAAGTGCTTGTGACCATGAAACGTCAGGGTTGGCTCGGCGCCACGAGGCGAGTTGTGTTCGTAGGGGCCACATGGCCAGCGTCAGACGAGCGAATCCAAGCCGCTCTTCTCGAAGCTTGAAGAGTTGCGCGTCGCTGAACGGCGTGTGATTTTGCTGCTTGTGGACCCAATGCTCGGTCAGCAGCCACTTGATCAATCGTTGCGTGTGCCGCTGCGTCACCATGCGCACGGGGCCCAATGCGGCATGCAATCGCGGGACCTCGCTTGAACCCACCATCAGCGAGAGCGTGCCCAAGATGGACCAGCAGGAGTGGGCCATGGGCGAGGCCGGGACATCGTGCTCCTGTGCCGATTCCGTTGGCCAGTTCTCCTCTGCTTCTTCCATCCAGTGAGCCGGGGATTTTCCTCCCAGCCAACCGACGTGGATGGCGGTTCGTTCTTGGGGCGCCCCAGGCAGTCGTCGTTGTTTTTTCACGTCGTGCACCAGGGCGTTGAGCAAGGTGCGGTCAACGGCATCACGATCGACGTTGAGGGGGAGCGGTTTTTTGTTGAAAAAGCGGCGAAGTTCCCGCCGGAGTTTCGTTTTCAATTCGTCGAGCCCGCCCTCGTTCATGATGGGGCCAACCACGCAGCATTGGTTGAAAGGTGAGGGGACTTCACCGAGCTCACCGAACAGTTCGTGGAAGCCTTGGCGGATGG
>CAXGZM010000069.1:0-8218 GCA_964014165.1 uncultured euryarchaeote
TGATGGCGCAGTACGATGACCTCCCGTTTTCGTATCCAACATCGTACCGCCAAGATGGCGACGTTCTCCATGCGGACAACGCCACGCTCGAGGGTCGCGTCGCCCGCTCTGTGTTGGGCAATGCGACCGTCGTTGAAGCCGGTGCATCCGTGTCCGACTCCTTGTTGATGGCCGGGTGCAGGGTTGGAAGCGGCGCCACCGTTTCCGGCTCGGTGATTGGGCGTGGTGTATGGATTCCTCCGAACACCGTGCTGGCTGCATGTGTGGTTGGCGATGGAGCGGACCTTGTTCCCGGAGCGTCGTACGTAAACGAAAAACTGGCCAACAAAGCGGTCCAGTAGGAAAAGCATCTATGTAGGGTGGGTGTTGGCAGCGATTCGATTTGCATGAGCAACACGCCCCACCGCACTTACGATCGCACTTGGGAAGAGATTGAGAGCATGCTCGACCAGGCCACCGAGAAAATGCATCAATGGAAGGAGTGGTACGAGATGTGCAAGGAAGAAAAGGACAAGTCCGGCATGAAAGAAGCTGCGAGAAATCACAAAGCCCTGCAAGGTGTGGTCAAGACACTCAAGTGGACCTTGGGTGAAGAAGGGATTGACGATCCGCTGGACTAAGGGCTCACCAGCCGCGCTGGTCGAGACGGATTTCGAGCGTTTCGAGTTCGTCGCCTTTCATCGGGATGCCTTCCATCATGGCCATGGCTTCGGCAACCTTGCTGGGCTCATCGTAGTGCGCTGTGGCCATGACAATGGCGTCTGCCATGGTCGGTGGGTCGCTCGACTTGAAGATACCAGAGCCGACGAACACACCGTCCATGCCCATTTGCATCATCAGGGATGCATCGGCTGGCGTGGCGATGCCGCCGGCAGAAAAGGTGACCACCGGGAGCCTGCCAAGTCGGTGAACATCGTCCAGCACGGAGCGCACGCCTGCGTGCATCTCTTCATCAATGGCTCCGAAGGGCGTCATGAGGTGCGTGCCGGGGAGTTCGGAATGCGATGCGAGAACTCGGTATCGCTCCATGATTTTCTCGGTGGCCAAATCCAATCCGTGGTCGTCAAGGGACTGAATCTGGTGAATTTCCTGATCAATGAGGCGTGCGTGAGTGACAGCGGCGACGACGTTGCCGGTTCCGGCCTCGCCTTTCGTTCGAATCATCGCTGCACCTTCCCAGATGCGTCGCACAGCTTCGCCCAGTCCGGTGGCGCCGCAAACAAACGGGATGCTGTAGTCGTGCTTGTCAATGTGGAAATACGGGTCAGCGGGCGTGAGGACTTCGCTCTCGTCAACCATGTCAACACCCATGGATTCGAGGATGCGGGCCTCTCCGTCGTGTCCGATACGGGACTTGGCCATGACCGGGATGGACGTGCAGTCCAGAATTCCTTGAATCATGTCGGGGTGGCTCATGCGAGCGACGCCACCTGCCTTTCGGATGTCGGCTGGGACACGTTCGAGCGCCATCACGGCAACGGCACCGGCGTCTTCGGCAACGGCTGCCTGCTCGGGATTCACGACGTCCATGATGACGCCTCCTTGCTGCATTCTGGCGAATCCGCGCTTCAGCAGGTCGCTGCCTTTCCGGAACTGTGTGAAATCAGTTTTCATGGTGCTCACAGCCCAGCCTGGTCGGCCTCCCTTAAGACGGTTGGTTCTTCGTCATGTGGCTCGCTTAATCGGCGAGCACGGGGGAATCACCCTCAGCGATTTCAGCGTCGATGGATTCCTCGGCGTTGCGGTCGATCCAGGCTTCTTCGCCCTCGGGGACATCGGTGTCTGCGAAAATGGCATCAACGGGGCACTCGGGGATGCACGCGCCGCAATCGATGCACTCGTCAGGGTCGATGACGAGGTAAGTGTCGGCTTCTCGGAATGCCTCAACCGGGCAGACAGCAACGCATTCCTGATACTTGTGGTCAACGCAGGGAGATGTAACGACGTGGGGCATATGGATTCCTCGCTTTGGCCACAGCGGATGGCGTACTTAATGCCTTGTCACCGACAGAAATTGGATTCGGGTGGCCGAAAAATGGAGGCCTATCTGTTCCTTCGAGCCACGAACAGGACGCTCACGCCGAGCAAGGCAAACACAGCAACAAGAGCGCCGTCCGTCCATCTCAAAGCATCGGCCTCGCCGGCTGCGCCCGTCTCCGTTGTGTTGTCCAACCCATCGGTGCTGTTGGTTGGTGGCTGGTTGGTCGATTTGGATTCGTTGGCCGTGTTGTTTTCGTTGAGAAGCAGCGGTTCACAATCGTCCGGAATCCCGTCATCATCAGCGTCCAACCTATCATCGCCGCTGCAAACATCCTCGGTATCGGCGACGCCATCACCGTCGCTGTCGATCAAGCCGTCACATCCGTCCGGTGTTCCGTCGTTGTCCACATCGATGCCGTCGTCGTGGCCTTGGCATCGGTCATCGGCGTCTGCGACGGCGTCGCCGTCTGCGTCAACCAGGTCATCGCAACCGTCCGGAACGCCGTCGAGGTCCACGTCTTCGGAATCGTCGTGTCCCGCACAGCGGTCGTCTTCATCAACGACACCATCGCCGTCCTGGTCAACAAACGCATCGCAGGCGTCGGCGGTCCCGTCCTTGTCAGCGTCGATGTTATCGTCTCCCGCAGCGCAACGGTCGTACGGGTCGGTAACACCGTCACCGTCGGTGTCGTCGATGCACCCATCACCGTCCCGGTCCCACCCCCATGCGTCTTGAGAAGGACATGCATCCGTCCACGGCTCGATGTAGGCACCCGGTTGAATGGACTGGCCCGTTGCGTTGAGGTAGGCTTCCGTGTAGTGCGTGGCTTTGAAGATCGCATTGGCCGTGCTCCCAGCACGGTTTCCCTCGGGTACCGGCTCGCCTTGTTCGAAGGGTCCTGCTGAGCCGATGGGTCCGATGTATTCCCACACAATTTCGCCGAGCTGGTTCACTTCATACAACGTGCCCTGCGTACCGTGGGTAACCAGAACGTTTCCGTTGGCCAAGGCTTGGGCTCCGGAGATCGATCCGGAATACATGGCCTCGCCTTGACTCCACGACCATGCCGGTTGGGCGGGCCCAAACGTCCCGTTGGCCTCCATGACGTAGGTGCCGTTGTCCAAGGTGGGGCGGAGGATGTCGACCGAGGAGTATGCCGGGTACCGGCCGTTCCCGTTGTTGAAGACGATGAGGTTACCTGCCTCGGGGTGTCCCGGCTCAATCCATTGGACATCGTGCTGTGCGAACAATTGCTGGTCGCTTGAGAGGCCCTTGTCGTAGACTTGTGGATTGCCCCAGCGATACAGGATGTCTCCGCCTTTTCCGGCGTTGCCGCCGGTGCTTCCGGCTGCTTCCTCCGTGGTGGTGCTGTGGTCGATGATGTACACCTCGTTCATGCTCCGGCACGAAAGAGCGATGTGGTCGAGAACGGCGTTGTAATCAATCCCGTTGCAATGCATCCAATCAGCACGCCCTGCTGCGTTTCCTGTCCCTCCGATGTAATTGATGTCGATCTTTCCGGGATGGTCCGCCACCACACCAAAATTGTCCTTGGTGGAATCGTAATCTTGAATCAGATGGTCCCAAGCATGCCACTGCCAAACGATGTCTGCGCTGTCCGAACCCACCGGTTTCACCTCGATGATGTGGTCCGGCCAAACGTTGTTCTGACCCCCGGGGGAATCACTGGCGATCTCGGGGTTGCGTCCCGCTTGCAGCGCTTCCTCCTCTGTTCGCTCTTCCCAGGCGATCATGAGAATGTTGCCGTTGGGCATCGGTTCGATGTCATGGTGCGTGATGTACAAATCGCTGTCGTACGTCCACGACCATTCCAGCGTACCGTCCCATGAAATACGTTCAACCTTTCCGGCGGTGCCACCGCCAGAGAAATTGCCAACCGAGGTTGCGGCAATGTTCGCCGTACGAAGAAGGTCGCCGTCGGGAAGGAGGTAGGCGGAAAGGGCCGGACGATGTTCGCCCGGCGACGTCCAGCTGTGAACGAAACGCCCCTGATGGTCAATGAGGTACGTTGTGTTGGATGGGATGGGGGAGAACAAGGTGAACCCCGTGGACGCATTCCCTTCGCAAAAGATCAACCCCACGGTCCAGTTTGTGCGGTTGGCATTGCAACTCGGTGTTGGATGGGCCGTCGATTCATGGACTTCGCTGGTTGTGACGGGGGTCGTGGACATCAGCAGAAGGCCAACGATCACCATGCATGAAAAACGGCGGATGTGGGCACTCATGCAGCATCCCTCGCGGCCAATTCCAACGCTTCGTCAAACGTCGCCTGCAACTGCGCCTCGGCAGGAAGTCCGGAATACACCTCGAACTTGGCTTGGCCTTTGACGGTCCCCGTGCCGGTTCCGCTCACCAAGACCGGGTCGCCCCTGACGAGCGAGTCCACGCTCAGGCGAAAGTGAAGGACGTTATGGTCGTCCACTCGTTGCTCAAATTCTTCCATCAGCTGGCGAAGGTTGGCCTCACCCAATCGTGCAAAGGAGCGCGCAGCTCTTCGCTTGTTCGACGTTGCTCCTTTGATCAGTGTTAATTCCGGACCGTGATACGAACTGCTTCGATCGAGCTCAACGGCGTCTTCGTCCCCGATGAGCCAGGCCATGGCATCAGCCAGCACGTCAACGTTTGAGACAGCGCTGGCTGTCGCTCGCCAAGTGATGTGATGAAGCCCCACAAAACATCGCTGGCGCCCGTGGGTCATGAGGTTGCCGAACAGGGGTTCACGCCAGCGTTCTCGACATGAGGCCCATTCAAATAGGGGAGGTGAGTCGGCAACCTGCAAGTGGGGTAGCCCCCGCAAGACACACCGAGTTGAACGACATGGCGAAGAAAATCAGTGCAAAGGCACGTGCAGCAGCGCGTAAACAACGTGACAAGTGGAAGTTGAAGCGATGGTACACCATTCGTGCACCTCGCCATCCATGGGATTTCAAGCGAATTGGCGAAACACTCGGTGAGTCGGACGAACACATCATCGGCCGCGTCTACGAAATGACGCAGCAGGAATTTGACGGCAATTTCTCCAAGATGCACGTCGTGATGCGCTTCCGCGTGACGGAGTGCGTGGGTCAAGACGCCTTGACCACGTTCATTGGCCATCACCACCAGACCGACCACACCCGCCGACAGATTCGTCGCTACCGTGGCAAGGTCGACGATGTGGTTGACGTTGTCACCACCGACGGCTACCTGGTCCGGATGAAACCACTCATCATCACCCAGCAGCGCGTGCAAACCTCGGTCAAGCAAGACATGCGAACCCGAACTCGCGACATCATCATCGCTTTCTGTGCCAAGAACACGTTCTCGGACCTTCAGCGTGCTCTCCTCGATGGGAAGTTGGAAGAAGAGATCGAAAAGGGCGTGAAGTCCATCTATCCAGTCCGCTCCGTGGCTGTTCGCAAGAGTCAACTGCTCCAAGAAGGTGTGGTCGCCTCCGACGGACCAACGCTCGATGAGATTCACGCTGAGGAAGAACGCCAGGCTGCTGAACTCAAAGCAAAGAAGGCTGCTGCCCTTGCCGCAGCCATGGCTGAAGAAGAAGGCGAAATGGCCGACGATGACAGCGAAGAAGCTGAAGACGCTGAGGCTGAGGCCGATGTCGCCGAGGCTGCAGAAGAAGCGCCTCCTGCTGCTGACGATGCATCGGATGACGGTGCAGACTACGACAGCATGACGGTGGCTGAACTCAAGGAACGCTTGAAGGCTGCCGGCAAGCCGGTCTCCGGCAAGAAGGCCGACCTCATCGCCCGTCTCAACGAGTGAACAACCCGTTCAGCGGTGCGCAGCGCCGTAGGTTTGAGAAGTGAGAACCACGAGGCACTGCCATGCGCCTCGGTGTCATCGGCGGAACTGGGCTCGTCAACCTCGATTTGAAACAACAACTCGGTGAGCGTGGCAAAGTCCTTCGCCAGGATGACGTGAACGTTGATACCGCTTACGGCTCTGTCCCGCTGCGCCTTTGCACGGTGCAGATTGGAGGTGAAGACCACGAAGTGGTGTTCCTCCAGCGCCATCACAACCCTTCAGGCCACGGTTGCCCGCCGCACATGATCAACCACAGGGCCAACATGCGAGCCATGGAAGGTGCGAACGTCGACGCCGTTCTCTCGGTGTGTTCGGTGGGTGCGGTCGCTGCATCTTTCCCGCCAGGAAAGGTTGCCCTTGCCTCGCAATACATCGATTTCACCGGTGTCGCCACCACGTTTCACGACGACGAGGCCGTGTTTACCTCTGCAACGTTGCCGTTTGACCCTGCCATGAACGACCGCCTGGAAACCATTCTCATCAACGAGCAGCCCGATCACGGCGGACCGTTCCGCTACACGTATTGGTTGGCCCAAGGGCCGCAGTTCGAGACGGCATCCGAGGTTGACGCCATCGATGCCTTGGGTGGCGAGATGGTTGGCATGACGATGCCCAGAGAAGCGAAACTGGCGCTTGAACTCAACCTCCCCTATGCTGCCGTCTGCATTTCTTCGAATTGGGCGGCAGGACGCGATCCAACCGACGGCACGAAACCCCTCGACCACATCGAGGTCTCGGCTCAAGCGAACGACCGACTCGAGCCGGTTTGGGCCTGCATTTTCGGCATGCTCGCATGACACAAACATGATGGACGGAAGCGTCGGATGACCTTGCATGAACGGTCGCTCCGTGGAGGCTTGGATGGAACATGACCCAACGAACGAATGGGATGTCATGATGAAGAAAGTTGCCGCTTTTCACCATAAACACGATTTTGCCGGCCAAAACGGGCACGACATGGGATACAGGTTGGCGCTCACCATCGAGGAATTAGGAGAACTGGCAGCAGCCATCACCAAAGGAAAACCGCTGGAAGAGTGTGCTGAAGAGATGGCGGACGTTCTCATTCTTCTGATGGGGCACAGCCTCGCCATGGAACTTGACCTCAAGGCAGCGTTTGAGAAAAAGTACGCCCGAATCATGCAGCGGGAGGCCTTGCAGGGGCGGCTCGGTGTTCGTGTCACGGAGTACCGTCCGGATTGATCAAGCAATCCAGTGCTGAAAGGTCATGGCGTGTTCGTCTCGGTCGCCTGCCTCAACGTGTCGCTCACCAATGAGATAGAACTCGTCGGTGTTGATGACGGGCGCAAAGGTGTCGGCGTCTTCCACGGATGTATGGATGACGGTGCGATGGATTTCCTTGGCGTAGGGGAGAAACAGTGCATAGATTTCACCGCCTCCAATCACCACCACCTCCTCCTCATCGGACAGCGCCATGATGTCATCGAACGACATGACTTCAACATCGTCCTCAATGCCCTGACGCGTCATGACGATGTTGCGTCGCCGGGGGAGTGCTTTTCCGAGACTCTCCCATGTTTTTCGGCCCATCACCACGGTTTTGTCGAGCGTTGTCTGCTTGAAGTGCTGCAGGTCCGTCGATTGGCGCCAAGGTAGGTCGCCGTTCTTGCCGATGGCACCGTTTTCGTCGCAGGCGAAGATCATGGACAACATTTCGTTCACCTCATACCGAAATAGGCGCTTTGATGTGGGGGTGATGTTCGTACCCGATCACCTCGATGTCTTCGAAAGTAAAGCCGTCAATGTCCTTGATGTCAGGGTTCAGTTTGAGCGTTGGTAGCTTCAGCGGCTCCCTGCTGATTTGGAGGCGTGCTTGGTCAAGGTGGTTGTTGTACAGGTGTGCATCGCCCAGGGTGTGCACGAAAACACCGGGCTCTAAATCGCACACCTGGGCCATCATGTGGGTGAGCAAGGCGTAGGATGCAATGTTGAAGGGAACGCCCAGGAACACATCGGCGCTTCGTTGGTAGAGCTGACAGTTCAAGCGTCCCTCCGCCACATGGAATTGGAAAAATGCGTGGCAGGGCATCAACGCCATGTCATCAAGTTCCCCCACGTTCCACGCAGAAACGATGATCCTTCGACTGTTCGGATTGGATTTGATGCTCTCAATGGCCTGCTGGACCTGGTCGATGATTCGGCCGTCCTTCGCCTCCCACCGACGCCACTGCTTGCCGTACACGGGGCCTAAATCGCCGTTCTCATCCGCCCACTCGTTCCAGATGCGAACACCGTTTTCCTGCAGGTACTTGACGTTGGTATCGCCTTTGAGGAACCACAGCAGTTCGTGGACGATGGAGGGGAGGTGCAGTTTCTTGGTGGTGACCATCGGAAAGCCGTCTGCAAGGTCAAATCGCATTTGGTAACCAAAAACTGACTTCGTGCCTGTGC
>CAXGZM010000070.1:0-8196 GCA_964014165.1 uncultured euryarchaeote
GCGGCCCGGGTTCGTTTGCGGAGGACTTGGTTGGCATGGATTTGACCTGCTTGGAAACCGTGGAACGTATCGCCTGACGTGCACCGTGGACCAAACGACATGTCCAAAACGGTCGGGCGTCCGCCAAGACGCATGGGGAAGCGAGCAGCGACCGGCGGCTACGACGCCTCGGGCATCGATGCTGATGCTTGGGAAGTGCTCGAAGAACAGCTCGAGGCGACCATCCCCAACTACGACCGCGTCAACACATGGATGACCTTTGGTCAGGACAAGCGATGGCGACGAAACGTCAGGAACCACGCCCAGCCCGGCATGAAGGTGCTCGAAGTTGGATGCGGCCCGGGTTCGTTTGCGGAGGACTTGGTTGGCATGGATTTGACCTGCTTGGATCCGTCCCCGGAAATGCTCGCCACCGCCCAGCCTCGTGTCGATGCTGCCCGTGCCGCTCGGGGTGAGGGTCCCGCTGCGTACGTGCAAGCCATTGCAGAGAACATTCCGCTGCCCGACAACACGTTTGACATGGTGTTCTGCTTGTTTTCGTTTCGGGATTTTCAGGACAAGGCTCAGGGGCTGCGAGAGATTTACCGCGTGCTCAAACCGGGCGGGCGCCTTGTGATTTGCGACGCTGGGAAGGCCAACAAACTGCACGGCTTTTTCGGCTACCTGTGGATGAACAGCGTGGTGCAGGTCATGGCACGCCTCATCACCAAAGAAAAAAATCACCCATGGAAAGGTCTGGCTGCCAGCTACACGCATTACGGCACCAACGGGTACTACCGCAACATGATGCGAGAGGTCGGGTTCTCGAACGTTCAAGGGCGCTTGCTCTATCCGTTTGGGATGGCCAGCCGATTCCGTGGCACGAAGCCTGAAAATTGATGCAAGAACGCACCCCGTTAGACTCTTAAACCCCCTTCCGGTGCCAAAATCGATAGGTGTTCTTCATGGGTATGTCCGAAGTCCTTCGAAGCATCAAAACGGCCGAACAAGACGCCGAGAAGCGCCTTGCAGAGGCTCAGGAAGAGGCCACAAAAATCCTTTCAGATGCCCGACGCAAAGCTTCGGAAACCGTCCAAGATGCCGCCGATGAAACCGTCGCCATGACTCAGAAAATTCTGGACGACGCACGAGCCAAGGCGCAGGGCGAGGCTGATGAAGTCAAAGCCTCGGGCGCTGGTGAAGTCAGCAAGATCGAATCCAACTCTTCGAACAACCAAGCAGCCGCTGTCAAGATGGTGGTTGACGCTCTGTCATCCGAGTGAGGCGATACCATGTTCGACACGGTCGCCATGTCCAGACTTACGGTCGCAGCACCTGTTGACCGCATGGCGGATGTGTTGCGAACCTGCACCGACCTGGGGTGCGTCCACATTGAGTCCTACACCAATTTTGAGGACGGTGTCAACGTCGGCCACGCCAGCGACTCGGATGAGGCCAACCACGTGAGTGCCCTTCTCGCTAAAGTTCGCGCCGCCATTTCGGCCTTCAAACCCGTCAACACCGACGGACCGGTTCCCGTTCACCGAGTCAAGGAACTCCTCGAAGGAAGCTTTGGAGATGAACTGCAAAAAGGGCTCGACTTGCTCGATACCCATCGAGATTCGGAGGCCGAACTCGCCGTTCTTGACGAACAAATCCACCTCCTTCGGCGCCTTGAGCCCTTGAACATGGACCTCGAGTTGTTGGCCGGCTCCAACCGTGTCGAGGTTTACGTCGCTGAAACGAAGAAATCCAGCAAAGCCGCAGGCGTGTTCGGCGCTCTGATGCAGAAGGTCGAACTGGCTGCCGCTCCGGGCATTGTTGCCGTGGCTTGTTTGCCCTCCGAAGGCGCTGAAGTCCAAATGGCACTCGGCGAGCTGGGCGGCAAACCCGTCCAAATCCCCAACCTTGGCGGCAAGCCTGCTGAGGCGCTCAAGACCTTGCTCGCCAAGCGAAGCGAAGTCGAAGGCACCATGTTTTCTGCGTCGGAAGACGCCGAGCGCTGGGCCCGAAACAACGGACGAAACATCCTTGCCATTCACGAATACCTCGTCAAGGAGGACGAAATCCACACTGCTCCAACACAGCTGGCTGTTTCCGGCCAAGCCTTCGCTCTTGACGCATGGGTGCCAACCGACAAGGCCGATGCGGTCAAGGCTGCGCTCAAGGATCATGCTTCACACATGGAGATTGAGGCCTTTGTGGACGATCACCACCACCACGGCGACGACGAGGACGACCACCACCACGAGCCAACCCCGCCCGTTGCGCTGGAAAACGGGAACGTCTCACGTCCGTTCGAACTCCTTGTCGGGTTGGTCGGCCGTCCAGCCTACGGAACCTTTGACCCGACCTTCTTCATGATGCTCACCTTCCCCGTCATCTACGGCCTCATCCTCGGTGATTTCGGGTACGGGCTCATCATCTTCCTGATCGGCGCCTACCTCGGTACCAAACCCTTTGCTGCTGACCCGGTGGCAAAGAACGGCATCACCATTCTCAAGTGGATGGGCGTCTGGTGTATCATTTGGGGCTTGTTGTTTGCAGAGGGCTTCGGCTTTGTTTGGGATGAATCTTGGTCGCCCCTCGCACCGCTCTACGAGATCACCAAAGATGCCACCTACGGCCGTGTTCCGGCGTTCATCACGGACACCTTGGGTATGAGCCACACTTACATTCCCTTCCACCGTGCCACCGGCGCACTGACCGATTACGTGCTCCTCTCGGTGTACCTCGGCGTTGCCCACCTCGCCTTCGGGTTCATCCTTGGCTTCATCAACGTCGCCCGTTCGCACGGTCTCGCCGCTGCATTCTTCGAGAAGGGCAGTTGGATGCTCATCCTCTTCGGCGGTACGCTCCACATTTACGCCTTCTTGACCGATGATGCCGTGGCTGCCACCACCCTCACCACGTGGGCCATGGTCACCTTGGTCGGTGTGCTGTGCCTGATCGTCGGCCTCGCCGTCTACGAGAAGTTCGGCTGGGCCGGTGGCATCATCATGGGACCGATCGAAACCTTTGGCCTGCTGGCCAACACGCTGTCCTACCTCCGTGTGATGGGCGTTGGCGTTGCTGGCGTCAAGATCGCCGAAGTTTCCATCACCATGGGCTTTGACTTGATGGTGACGACATCGAACCCGGCCCTGATGGTGGTCGGCCTCCTGCTCTTCCTGTTCATTCAGGCCTTCGCCCTCGCCCTCGGCATCCTCTCACCCAGCATTCACGCAGCCCGTCTCCACTTCGTTGAGTGGATGGGCAAGTTCTACAGCGGCACCGGTCGGGTTTTTACCCCGATTGGCGGTCGTACCCTCCATACGGAGGGGCAATCATAGTCCCATGGACAAAAAACTGGAGGTAGAAAATATGAACAAGAATACCCTGAAAACGAGCCTGCGCACCCTGATCGTTCTGCTGACCGTCGCCTTGGTCGCCCAAGGCGTCGCTGCTGCAGAAGACACGGACACCGGTGCAACCGACGGAATGACCGGCGACGTTGGTGTCGGCCTGGCCCTTGGCCTCGCTGCCATCGGTGCTGGCTTCTCCCAAGCTGCCATCGGTAGCGCTGCCATCGGCATGATCGCCGAGGACGGTAGCAAGTTTGGTTACGGCCTGATTTTCACCGCTCTCCCAGAATCCATCGTGATTCTCGGTGCGCTCCCGCTCTTCCTCAACTGAGGACGAACGGTGGACGGGTGGGCGCATCGCCCACATTGAAAACGAACACGGAGACGATACCATGACCCTTGAAACACTTGCCAACGACATCGCCGCTGCTGCTGAAAAAGACGCAAAAGCGCTGATTGCCGAGGCCAAAGCAGAAGCCAAGCAACTGCTGGCTGACGCTGAAGCCAAAGCCAGCGCCCTGCGCGATGAAGCACAACAGCGAGCAGAAAAAGAAGCCACGCAAATCGCACGAGAAACGGTTGCGAGCGCTCGACAGTCCAACCAAAAGGACGTGTTGATCGCCCGCCGCAAAGTCCTCGATGCGACCTACGAGGCTGCCCGAGACCACATCGCCGACCCCGGTATGAAAGGACGAGCAGCGCTTCTCAAGACCCTGCTGTCCCAATCCAAGAAACTGGCGAAAGGCAAGTTTGTGATTCTACCTGTGGAAGTCGATCGCGCTGCCATCTCGAAAGAGGCTGGCGACCGAAAGGTCGGCGAAAGCGTGGACGGCCTTGGCGGTTTCGTGCTGGAGGCAGAAGACGGCTCGGTGTCCTTTGACATGCGATTCGACAACATGCTCGATCGAGCCTGGTCCAGCCAACTCGCCGCTGTGAACGAGACCCTGTTTGGATGAAGAAGGTGAAGAAGATGATGCTCGGCAACACCCCTTATGTCGTTTCTCGTGCCAAAGCACGACGACAGAAGCTGGCAGACCGTGCACGTCTTCGACAACTCATCAACCAGTCCGTCGATCAGTTGACCGTCGCCGTTGGCGACCTTGGCTATCGCACAGAAATTGACCTCTATGCAGGAAAGTTGACCGGTGGCGACCTCGTTGAGGCTGCCCTCACGCACAACCTTGAGTCTGAATTGACCCAGATGGTCAACATGACGAACAAGTCGATTCGTCCGCTGATTGAAATCTACACGTCTCGATTTGAGTACCAGAACGCCAAGGCGGTGTTCCGTGCCATTCACAACGAGGTCTCGGTGGAGGAAGTTGGAAACAGCATCTTGCCCGAAATCAACGATGTGAACACACCCTGGCTCAAGGTGGTAGAAAGCTGCGACGACATGAAGTCCGCTGCGAACCTGATGCGCCGCAAAGCCTTCGGGTCTGCGCTTGCCAAAGTACCGGAAGACGGTAACCTCGCTGACTACGAAGACGCCCTTGACCGGCACTACTACGCTGCTTCACTCAAGGCACTCGCCGGGGCCAAAGGAGCACCCGCTCGCTTCTTGAGTCAGTTGTTTGCCGCAGAAATCGACCACAAGAACATCGTGAACATCCTTGAAGCCAGCGCCGTGGGCATTGACAACGAACGCCTCGTTTCGCTTTTGATTCCAGGCGGTCGCTTGGTCCCGAAGCGGGCTTTCACGTCCATTGCGTCCGGTGGTCGAAATGCCATGTTGGACCTGTTGCGCAACGCCAACAAGTTCGACTTCCAATCGTTCGAATCTGCGCTTGAAGAAGCCGAAACAACCCGAAGCCTTGACGCCGTGGTCACATGGATGAACGCACGGGAACACAGCATGATGCAACGGATGAGCTACCTCCATCCTGTCTCTGCTCTCCCCATCATCTACTACATCGCCATGAAGGTTCAGGAAGTTTCCGACCTGCGACTCATCGTTCGTGGACGACTGGCCGGTTTGTCGGCCGCTGTGCTTGAGGCGCATCTACTCTGAGGTGATGATGAATGGAGATTGCAGTCGTTGGTTCTCCTGCCTTCACCCTTGGCTTCCAGCTCGCAGGGCTGTCGAGCCTTTACAATCCAGACGGCGAAGAGGACCTGCACAGCACGCTTCGCTCCCTACTCAACAACAAATCCGTTGGTATCATGGTGGTCGACTCCGCCGTGATGGCCACGTTGCCCGAACGATTGCGAGATCAATTGTCGGCGTCCGTCTCCCCCACCGTGCTCGGCATCGGTACGGAGGAAGACACCACCTTGCGGGATACCATTCGCAAGGCCATTGGAGTCGATTTGTGGAAGTGATGTTCCAACCCAAAAACAGGAGGAAGAAAAAATGAGCAATGAAGGAGTGATTTACCGAATTTCGGGGCCGGTGGTAACCGCCACTGGCATGAACGCTGCAATGTACGACGTTGTCCGTGTAGGCCACGAAGGTCTCATGGGCGAAGTGATTGAGCTGCACGGCGAGAAGGCTGTTATCCAGGTGTACGAAGACACCTCGGGTATCCGACCTGGCGAACCTGTGTTGAACACCGAAGAGACGCTTTCTGTTTCCTTGGGCCCCGGCCTCCTGACCCAAATTTACGACGGTATCCAGCGACCTCTTGCCACCCTTGAGGAAGTCATGGGCGTGTTCATCACCCGTGGTGTCGATGCCGACGCCTTTGACATGGAGAAGACCTGGACGTTTGAACCACAAGTCGCCAAGGGCGATGAGGTGGTCAGCGGCCAAGTCATCGGCCACGTCCAAGAAACCGAGACCATCGTTCACAAAATCATGGTCCCACCCGGCAAGGGCGGCAAGGTGAAGTCCATTGAATCCGGCGACTTCAACGTGACCCAGACCGTGTGTGTTCTCGACGACGGCAGTGAACTGCAGATGATGCAGAAGTGGCCGGTCCGAACCCCTCGCCCGTTCACTCAGAAGTACGCCCCGGACACCCCCCTCGTCACCGGTATGCGCATTCTCGACTTCCTGTTCCCGCTCGCCAAGGGCGGCGCAGCAGGAATTCCCGGTCCGTTCGGGTCCGGAAAGACGGTCACCCAGCAATCCCTCGCCAAGTATTCCGACGCTCAGCTCGTCGTTTACATCGGCTGCGGTGAGCGCGGCAACGAGATGACCGAAGTGTTGGACGAGTTCCCTCACCTGATCGACCCCAACACCGGCAAGCCGCTCATGAACCGTACGGTCATGATCGCCAACACCTCCAACATGCCGGTGGCTGCTCGTGAGGCATCCGTGTACACCGGTATCACCATCGCCGAGTACTTCCGAGACATGGGCTACGACGTTGCACTCATGGCCGACTCAACCTCCCGTTGGGCTGAAGCCATGCGTGAGATTTCCTCCCGTTTGGAAGAAATGCCCGGTGAGGAAGGCTATCCTGCCTACCTCTCGTCCCGAATCGCCGAGTTCTACGAGCGAGCCGGTCGTGTTGAGACCCTCAACGGCGACGACGGGTCGGTCACGGTCATCGGTGCTGTGTCGCCACCCGGCGGTGACATCTCTGAGCCGGTGTCCCAAGGTACCCTCCGTATCGTGAAGGTGTTCTGGGGTCTGGACGCAGGGCTGGCTCGACAACGCCACTTCCCCGCCATCAACTGGCTGAACTCGTATTCGCTCTACCCGCAGAGCCTCGACCAGTGGTTCCGCGACAACATCGCGCAGGACTTCCCTGAGATTCGAACCCAGATCAGCGGTCTGCTCCAGATTGAAGCAGAGCTGCAAGAAATCGTCCAGTTGGTCGGTTCCGACGCTCTGCCCGTGGACCAGCAACTCACCCTTGAAGTCGCTCGTATGATTCGTGAGTTCTTCCTTCAGCAGAACGGGTTTGACCCCGTTGACGCTTACTGCGACATCAAGTTGCAATACGAGATGGCCAAGGCCATTCTCTCGTTCCAAGAAGCTGCCAAGACCGCCATGGCCGACGGTGCACTGCTCAACGATGTCGTCAACGTCCCTGCCCGCTCAAACCTGATGCGTGGCCGGTTCGAAGAAGGCTACATTGACCGCATCGAAGCCATGGTCAAGGAAATGAACGAAGAAATCGCCAACGCCGTGGAGGCCAACTGAGGAGAGGATGAAGATGACTGGAAAAGAATACCGAACCATTACCGACGTGAAAGGCCCACTGGTCTTTTTGAACAAAACCGAGCCCGTGGCGTTCGGTGAAATCGTAACCCTCCGCCTCTCCAACGGGGACATCAAGAACGGGCAAGTGCTCGATACCTCTGATGACCTTGTCATCGTTCAGGTGTTTGAAGGCACGGCCAAAATCAACCGAGACACCGGTGTTACCTTCATGGGCGACGTGTTCAAACTCCCCGTGAGCACCGACTTGGTCGGTCGCATTCTCGACGGTGCAGGTCGCCCCCGAGACGGCGGTCCCGAGATCGTTGCCGAGGAGAAAGCCGACATCATCGGTGCGGCCATCAACCCCTACAGCCGACAGTCGCCCCACGACTTCATTCAGACGGGCATCTCTGCCATTGACTGCTGTACCACCCTCGTTCGTGGACAAAAGCTCCCGATCTTTTCTGCATCGGGTCTTCCCCACAACGACATCGCACTGCAAATCGCCCGACAAGCCAAACTCAAGGACTCCGATGAAGAGTTCATTGTGGTGTTCTGTGCCATGGGTATCACCGCTGAGGAGTACAACTTCTTCCGTTCCGACTTGGAGCGCACCGGTGCACTCGAGAACGCTGTGCTGTTCGTCAACCTCGCTGACGACCCCGCTGTCGAGCGAATCATTACCCCTCGTCTCGCCCTGACCGCCGCCGAGTACTTGGCGTTCGAGAAGGACTACCACGTGCTCGTCATCTACACGGACATGACCAACTACTGCGACGC
>CAXGZM010000071.1:0-8045 GCA_964014165.1 uncultured euryarchaeote
GAAATGAACCGTGGAGATGGAACGGCTATGCGTTGGCACGTTGCAGCAGGGTTGGCCCTTCTCCTCATGGCGACGCCACTGAGCGCTCATGCAGATGCCGGTCGAGCGGCCCCCGATTGTTTGACGCAAAGCGCCTCATCGCTCCCTCCATCGCTGGCCATCGACCCGGATGTATGCGTGGTCGTGGACCTCGGGTTGCTGACGCCAGGCGACGTGTACGACCTCAGCATCATCGTGGTGGACGACGCCATCGACCTCTTGTTTTTCGATGAAAACAGCGTTCAGCCCTACGAACTCGGGCAGTCCTACCGTTCGGTGATGGCGCAGCCTGCGAGCACCGAATCTGCCATTGGAGCGTACGAATTCCACTGGAAGGTACCACCCTCCATCGCCGCCAAGCGGTGGTACATGGTGCTCGACAACACGGCCCACGACGGCGATGCAGGTCAAGGCGATCAGGGCGGTCTGCGAAGCACCGTCTCGGTTTCCGTTGACCGGCTTGATGAGGCCTACTGGACGCCGTACCATGACCTGTTGCAGGTTGATGCCGGCGCTTACGAGGTGCTGCTCTCCGGTGACGATCTCCGTTTGGACGCAGGCACGACCGTCGTGCTCTCAGCATGGGATTTGACCTTCGTCGGTGATGTTTACCTCCAAACCCGCACGATGCACGACCGCTACCAGTCCGGTGGTATTGGCGTGCAGTTCATTGATGGCGGCGCGCTGCAGGCCATCGCTGCACCGCAATCGCTCACGTGGCAGGTTCCCTCAACGCTTGAGGGCGAGGAATTGTTGCTGGTGGTGGACAACACGAATTCGCCGCTGGGTGGCGGAAACGGAACGGAAGCACTGCGGATGACGGTTCGATTGGAACTCGCTCCACCGCTGACACCCACCGTGACCGATCAGCAGTCGGGGAGCGTTGCGCTGGGGGGGACAATTCAGTTGGACGCTTCGAGCACGCCCAATCGTCTCGGTCAGCAGGGCACGTTTGTGTGGGACTTCGATGCCACCGTTGACGGAAACGGCGACGGGAACCCGACCAACGACGTCGATGCTTCAGGGGCGACCGTGGACGCTTCGTGGGCGCTTCCTGGCGAGAAGACGGTCACCGTGACCATGACCGCTCCTTCCGGGCAACAAGCCTCGACCACCTACGCCGTGTCCGTGAACGACGTTCTTCCACCGGTGCCCCGCATCCAAGCCGACGGCGTTCCCGTTGCCGGAGGTTGGCGCGTCAACGTCAACGGTGTCATCGTGCTCAACTGCGCATCCAGTTCCGACGACCATGCCGTGGCTTCGTGTGCCTGGACGGTCGACGAACAAACCACCAATGACAGCACGCTCACCCTCGCTCCGGACACCGTTCGAACCTACGATGTCATGCTGACGGTCAACGATTTGAGTGGGAATGCGGCCACCGCCAGCGCCACCGTTGCTTCGGTGGACCCGAGCGTTCCGTACTTTGAGGAGGGCTACCTCGACCTGTTCCCAACCAAAGCCACCGACGGTGATGCGCTCGTTTTCGAGGTTGCCGTTGACGACGATTACGATGCGCTCCCTGCTCTTCGTGTCCACTGGGATTTGCAGCCGAGCAAGGACACGGACGGGAACGGCGATGCAAGGGACGACCCGGACCGAACGGGTTTCAAACCGACCCTCTCGTTCGACAGCCCCGGCGTTCAGCAAATCGTCGTCACCGTGTTTGACGCATCCAACAACTCTGCGAGCCATGCGTTTTCGGTTGATGTCGGGGCCGTGCCTGCGACAACCCCACCCCTTGCCGGAGGAGCGCTTGCGGTTGGCGTCCTCACCCTGATCGTGGTCGGTGGGCTCGTTGGTTTCCGAACCGTTCAGCGAAACAGGGGATTCAATCTGCTGATCCAGCGGGGCCTCAACACCGAAGAGGCTCGCGCTCACATGGCCAAGGTAGCCCAGCAAAACAAGGTCGGATTGTTCGCATCTGCTGAAGATCATGCTGGCCTTGAAGTGGGTGCTGACGTGGTCTCTGCCGAGGAGCGAAAGGCTGCTCAGGCGCAGGCTGAGATGGAGGCCATCTACGGTGCAGCGGCGTCCGTGGACCCAAATGCAGGGTTTGCACCCGCCGCTTACAACCAGCCTGCTCTTTCCCAAGCCAGCAGTCAGGCGGCTGCTGAGGCCGCTGCTTTGCTGAGCGATGACGGTGATGCCATGACAGGGGGCGACCCTCTCGAAAGCATCGTCGAGGACATTGCGGGAGCTGCAGCCGTTGCCGTGCCTGCCCCCTCCGTCCCTCAGGAACCGGTGGCCGAACCCTCGCTCAGCGTAGCGTTGCCACCCGAGGTGGAGCACTCGGAGGCGGCTTCAGCTGATCCGTCCGTTGCGCTCCCCGAGACGCCGTCAACCGTCTCCCAACCGACACCGACCGTGCCGCCTGCTCCTCCTGCATCCATCGCCGTCCGTCACACCTGCTCTTCCTGCAGCGCCGTGTTTGAAATTGACATGCCCGCAGGGGTATCCAAGGCCGTTGTTGCCTGCCCCAGTTGCGGCGTGGACCAGACCGTGGCGTTGAACCTTTGAACGGCGATTGAACCCGTGTTTTGCGAGGCACGGCGGCGAATGCTTCTCAAAGGAGGAGCACAGACGGAAGCCCATGGATGAGCCAGCGCTCCGTCTTTTGCGCGTAGGGCTCCCTCAGCCCAATCGCCGAGGACGCCTTGCGGTGTTCCTCGTCAGCGTGATGCTGCTCTCCATGATGCAGCCTGTTTCAGGAAACGTTACCGTTGCACGCGATGATTTTGGTGTACTCGACGCTTTTGCCGCTACCCTCGAGGACCGGGCAGCAGAGGGCGAGTCACTCGTGGCCATTCAAGGAGCACAATCCGCCTTTGCGCTGGTGGATGCCAGCAAGCGACCGGTCCAATCCGGTGATGCCCTGGCCGATGCAGAAAACGTCCTCGACCAGGTCGAACTCCGCGACACTTCGCCGTTTGAGGAAGACCATCCCCGGCCGTACGAATTCCTCACCGACGTTGCCACCCACCCCGATGCTTGGCCCTACAACCTCTGGCAAACCCTGTTCTCGGTGGAAAACCTGGGGCTTGACAACCTCTTGGGCATCGGTATCAACACCTATGCGATTTACGTCAATTTCACCTCCCGCAACAACGGCCCTTCCTACGAGGCATGGGACCAGGGGACCTTTACTGGCGAACTGCTGGTCGGCACCGACTTGGTTCTGTTTGAGAATTACATCGACATTGACGGGGACGGTTCAGACGACCTCTCTGTGGCTTTGACGCTTGAGGGCCTGACCACGCTCGGGGAAGGCTTTGGCGTTGAAACATCGGACAACCCCGTTCCTGGTGCGCCGGGTCTCCCGACGGAGTTGTGGATTCGACCGACCTTCCAGTGGGCCGTCAGCGCACTGAACCTCAACGACCCGCTTTGGAACGAGCTTGAACACCTCGAAGTTTCGCTGATGAAAGGGTTAGCGTTTGACATCACGCTGTCGAACTCGGAATCCTACGCCATCGTGGTCGACACGCGGTTTACCCAGCCTCCCTCGGACGTGACGCTGGGCGTTGGTATTGAACGGATTTCGTTTGACATCACCAGCGCGTTGACCTTCCCTCAGGACTTCATCGCCTCCCTCCTTTTGGGCAACGTCAACTCAAGCGATCTTTCCCTGACCGGCATCACGGCTCCTTACGCCGTTCGCCTGGCCAACCCCAATGCGCCGGGCGGGTTTGACCAAACCGACTGCAGCGAGACGCTCAACTACGATCCTGCCACGGACCACGACGCACCAAGTCGAGAACACAAGTGCGGCATTGGCATTGGTGTGGGGTACGTCCATTTCGGTGAGGTCAACCCGGACCAGTCGGTGGACATTCTGGAATATGCCTACCTCGACGTTGGTTTCCACCCTGAGGAAGGCAGCACCATCATTCCGAGCGAAGTTGATTTGACCCTGAGAAACGACAACCTCGGGGACAACAGTTTCGACACCATTGAGATTTACTCCGACGTGGGCACGGACGTTTACATTCACTACTTTGAGGACCGCTCCAACGTGCCGGAGGGCGACAGTCCGTTCGGCAACATCACGGACTCTCGATTGTGGATTCGCGGTCTTCCCTCAGGGTCACTTCACCCGGACGAAATCGCTGCCATCTTCACCATGATGGGCGAAGCACCGGGCTCGGTCAACCTGCCGGGAGAAATACCGGACCGACTGTCGTTGATGATCGCCATCAAGAATTTCTCAGCTGACAACAGCAACAACCTCGACGACCCGACCCTTCCCGTGAACCCCGCAGAACCTCCCAACACCATGTTGCTCATCGCCGGGACATCGTCGATCAAGGAATTCAACTACGCCTCCACGTTCAAACGAGGCGGGTATTCCGGCGACGCCTCGTCCATGTTGGTCGAGATGGACAACCTGCCCCGCGTCATCGTGATTCAGGGCAGTTTCCTGCTCTCTTCCACCGGGGTCAACCGCGTCAATTTCGACAACCCGAACCTCAACACCGTTGCGCAATTCTTTGACAATGCGCTGCTTACGGTCGTCGAAATCGTGCTCGACATCGGTGCTATTCTGAACGGCCTGCCAACGGCCGTGGTTGGAACAGCGGGTTCGACGGGCGGCATCATTGACATTCAGTGTTTTAACCAGGTCAAGAAGAGCCTGCCAAGCAGCAACCGTGAATCGATGGAGATCACACACATGCGGTTTGCCTTGGCCAGCAGCCCGCAACCTTGGCTGCCCGACATGGATCACATTCTGCTTTCGGAGGATACCAGCATTGCCGTCGTTGACGGACGGCTGGGCCCGGTAGATCCTCTCGTTCCCGTGGCGATGAGCATGTCGATTGGCGGCATCTCTCACGTCCGTCATGCGTTCGACCCGATCAACGAAGTTCGAGACATGCAACTTGACGGCTCTCCGAGCGGCTCCTTGCTGATCGGCCACATCAAACACGACGACGGCGACATGCCCAACGCCATCAAACAGTCCGCTTTGGTTTCCAACCGCCCGGGTCAATTCAACATCTTGCAGCAAGCGGAATCGCTTGAATACGAAGCGAGTGAACCCATCGGGACCATCACCTACGGCGGTCAGTCCGGTGAGCAACGCAATGCGATTCGCCTCTCCGGCTTGCCGGCATCGTTCACGCTGGTGCTCGGCGACACGGTCGGCTACGTGGCCGAGGGACCCATGGAGAGCATCCAGGTGCAGATGACCAACGCCACGGTTCCGCTGACCATGGACGGCGACCACATGCGATTTTGGGTCAACGAGGACACCGCCGAAGCGAGTTTGAGTCTGAAGTTGTCCGACATCACATCCATTGAGCGATTGAGCCCGCTCATCCCGGGCTCAACGGGTCCAGAGGGGAACTCCGAGGTTCGACTGGTTCGGGGGACATCTTCGCCGTTCAGCGTTTCGTTTGAGGACGAGTCCTCCCATGACAACCCCTTCTTGGGCCTTAACGGCGAGGTGTACTTTGACCCGCTCCCGGCCAACATCTCCCTCACCTTGCCTTCGGATGTGGACTCGGACGGGCTCGAACTGCCCACCTTTGGCGAAGAGGAAGGCATCGAAGGGCTCTCGTTCTTCCTCGGTGATTTGGTCGACTTCGGAAGCGTCGTCAACGACTTTGTTCATGCCCTCACGGTCAACGTGGGCGGTGAAATCGGTGAGAGCGAAAACATGAGCCTCGGCATCAATTTGTTCACCGGTGAGGCGTTCAACATGACGGTGGACCTGAAGAAAGGCTCGAACCTTGAAACCACGCCCGACTGGATGCACGGTCTCGGCATGGAGGCGTTGGAGCAAACGCGACTCGAAGCCAACCTCTCTCGAATGCCCGCCTTTACCGCCACCACCCGTGGCCCCATGGAGGCCATCTTGGCCGACGGGCGCATCGACATGACCGAACGCGTGGAGGCGCTTACCATTCTGCAGGCGATCAACATCACGGCAGCGGAAGTGCTGGTCGACGCCATGGAAGACGGACAAATTTCAGATGAGGAAGCAGCGGGGATGAACCTCAGCCTTCTCGCGGATGAGGGGTTGACCCTCCAAGACATGCGAGCGTGGCATCTCAGGGCTTGGCTGCCCTCACTTCCCGCGGGTGAAATTGAGATGGTCTATGACTTCCGGATGCTGGCGGGCGTGCCGACCTACGAAGTCGATCTGAGAATGTCGCAGTGGAAGCCACGCTACCCACAGATGACCATCATCGCCAACGGCCTCGACGGCCAAGACGTGGAGTTGTTCATCGACGGTCTTGACACCACGATGCCTCGGAACGTTGAGGTCAACGCGCTCTTTTCCACGCAAGAAAACCTCACCGTCCCCCGCGTGGCCGTGGACATGTTCTACGATGCCGGTGTTCGTCTCAAATCCGCACATGCCATTCTCATCGACCACAATGCGCTGACCAGGGTGGAGGCGCTGGTCGTTGGCATTCCGCAGTCCACGGATGTCTCTGCTGTCATCGGCGACGTGCTGATCCTCGATTTGGTTGTCCCCGAGATTCATCGCATCGACGGGCACTCTGCGGATTCGTTGATGTTGAAGCAACTCAGGTACATCGACGGCTTCTGGTACCCATCAACGGCGTTCATGCGAGACCTTCCTGGCGAAATGCACTTGGCCACCGAACCCGATACACGGTTCGACATCCGCAAACAGACGGCGTTCCAGGGCATGCGAACCTTGGATTACGCCTCCAACACCGCCGACATGGACCTTTACCTCGAAGCCAGCGGACGCGCCATTGAGGCCAAGGGCGACGTGCTGATGCTCGCAGAAGACCTCCCGACCCGCTTTGTCCTGGAGTTGACCGACGACTTCGGCATGCGCATTGAATCATCGGGCTCCGGTGTCAAGAAGGTCTACGTTCGCCAAACCGACGTTCCTGCCACACCGGGGGTGACCATCAAGCGCGTGGAGTTCGTCGGTCAGAACCTCAAAGGCGCCACCATCCACATCTACTCCGGTCCGGAAGATTACCCGCTGATCGTGATCGACGACATCACCGACGGTCGCCTGGTGGCCACGGCCGAGGCCTATGTTCAACCGGGTCTGGTCGAGCCTTGGCTCTACCCTGTCTTTGGTGAGTTCGAGATGGAAGGCCGAGCCGTGTTGCTGGACGCCCAGTTCACAGGCATCGTTCCAACGGCATCGTCCATCGGTGTCAACGGTATTGTCACCGACCTTTCGTTGGTGGGGAGTTTGACCGGTGAGTTCGTTGAGACTCGCCACATCATGGTCATTGACCCCATCGGATCTGCGTTTGCCAGCGGTTTGGCCATGATTTTCGGGTGAGCATGATGGTGGAACCAACGGCAGACGATTTGCGTCATGGCGGTTCACCGCTCGAAGGTCAAGAACTTGAGGACTGGGAGGCAGCGCAAGAAGCAGCCAAGTTGTTGACCACCCTCAAGCGAGAGATCACGCCCTCACGGGTGGCCATGGCCGGCGCCGTGCTGTTCATGCTGATCACGTTGACCATAAGCGGCTGGTATTGGGTCCTTCCCCGGGATTCGGTGACCGTTGAAACCCACTACATGCAGCGAGGCGGCCACCTCATGATGAGCGAGCTTCACAACGACGGCAGCCGTGCGATCACGGACGTGGTGCTGGACATCGAGTTCAAAGCGCTTGACGGGACACTCATCGAGAGCATGTCGCTGGAGCTGGATGTTCTCAAGAGTCATTCATCCATTTCTGGCGATGATTTGGAAATGATGGTGATCGGCTACACGGTTTGGGAAGAATACACGCTCTCCATCGATTTGGAGTATCGTGATTACACCGGCCAACTCCGCCAACCCGACACCTTTGTGCATCAAGTCGGTGAATGGTCTCAGGAGATTCTTCTTGACAAAGCCGACCGCCACGTCTGGCCTCTTGATTGAACGCTGTTTGGACATCAAGACCGAACCGATAAAGGACAGGAGCATGAGGCTTGACCATGGCTGGAGTTTCCAACCGCCTGAGTGCAGGCGTGTTCGTTGTTCTCCTCCTGTTTTCCACCACCAGTTCGCTC
>CAXGZM010000072.1:0-8024 GCA_964014165.1 uncultured euryarchaeote
AACCATCGAGCGGTTGGGCCCTCGGCTTGGCCATCGGCGGCATGACGGCCATGGTCGTGATGTTCCGAATGTTCGAATTTGAAGGGATCTTTTCGGTTCAAGGCTTGGCAAACATCGCACTGGTTTCGCTGGTCACCCCTCGGGCGGAAGCGCTGATCACCTCCCGACACGGCTACATGATGCTGCAGGACCGTCGCTGGGGGGCTGTTCTTCGTTCCGTCTTCTGGCGCTCAGCCCTGCTGGTGGGCGTGTATTCAGCGGTGTTTAATCCGCTGGTTTGGCTGTTCATCCTGCCCTTCATCATCCTTGCCAACCCGTATGCAGAAACATGGATTTGGGAATCCGTTCCAAAAGAGGGCCGTCGCCGTCTTCGTCGCCTCTGGGCTGAGCAAGCGAGGAGCCGCACCGCCGTCCCTTCGGTCCATCCGAATGGACCCAACGAAAATGAAGACGAGTAAGTGTAATTTTACTTCAATCCTGTCCAGCGTTTTAGCGCCTCAAACACCCCTCGAAGTATTTGAAAAAAAATGCGGGTCATCTTGGACAATTGTTATACGACGCCAGCCGAGCAGCAAAGCATGGGTGCTTGCCCTTATTGCCGCAGTGCAACGCTGCCGGGCGACACGATTTGCTATTCGTGCGGCCGCGTGTTGCCGAAGGGCGATCGGGCCAGTTATCGCCTCGAGCAACAATTCAGCAAACAAAAGGGTTCGAAAAACACCACGTACAAGATGGCCGCCAAGCCATCGCAACGTGGCGTTGTCCAAACCCACACGGGTCGTCAACGCAACATCATGAAGCGGAGGAAAAACAGGTTCCGAAGCCTCGCCATGCTCGGTTTGGTAGCGTTCGTGATGCTCTCCCCGCAAGCTCAAGAAGCCGTCTTCGGCGAATTCGGCGGCGTCGAGGAATTCCTGCAGTCGCAACTCGCCCCGTACCACGTCTACCCCAACGAAGCCAGTTATACCCTCTCAAAAATCGCTGAGGTTTCCAAAGGAAGCGGTGAGGGGAGCGTCACGGAGAACATTCTGATACCGCCCACGGTTCAATCCTCGATTTCGGGTGCAGCCCAATTTGCGTTCACCGACGGAACCAACCAGAGCGAGCCGGTCGTGCTTCAGCAAACGTTGCAAATCACGTTGGAGATTGACGGCCAGGACATCAACGTCCCCATCGACGGCATGCCCGATCGCAACCGAGCCAACGCCATCATCACGAGTGGCGGGCACGAGGTGTGGTGGCCAGCCGTCGGCAGCGGAGACGACGAATGCCCGCTTGCAAAGTGCGTGAAGGTTCGCGTGCATTTCCAAGACGGTGGAAACCTGCAGTATGCTTTCAACGTCCGAATGCAATCCACTTCCTATTCGTGGTGGGACGACGGCCGAGTTGACTCACGTATTGCGGGAAAGGACATCGGTATCAGCGTCGACAATTCGGGGACCTTTGCTGATCTTGCCAACCGAGGAAACGGTGTTCGGCAAGCCCAGTTTGCAGGCGATTACTGGTACGACAGAGGTGGTTCAGCCGGCTACGCCATCAACGCCCAAGACGCCTTGGTGATGGCAACCGCCGATACCATTGCAAGCAGCCTTCCCGAGGGCCGGACCGACAATGCGTACGCCTTTGCTCGTGCCACCTTTGATTATCTTCACGCTTACATCTCCTACGACCGTGACGCACCTTCCACAGCACGGTCTGGACCAGCGTGTTTGGCCGCAGGAACGGGGGATTGTGACGAACAAACCAACGCCTACTTCAGCATCCTGCGAACCCGTGGCGTGCCAGGATGGTACGCTTTTGGTGTCCTCGGCGACCCGTTTTATTCAAACGAAGGCTGGGAGGCGCATGCATGGGGCTACATTCAGTTGCCGTTGAAGGACAGTTGGTGTGAGGAGCGAAACATCGTGCTTCAAACGTGCTTCGTCGAAGCACAGGTTGACGTTGTGAACAACAAGTGGCTTCTCTCAACACCCACGGCCTACCTCGACTGGATCGAAGAAGCCGACCCATCAGGCGGGATGGTGTACGATTACTATCACCCGGTACGCAGCATCACCGTTGGTCAGGGGGAATCCATTGAACGCCTGCGAAGTTTCGAGACCAAAGACACCGTGGAACTCAACGGTGGAACCTACAAGGTGAAAAAATACGCTGAGGCGTTGTGAAGGAGGGAATGACATGCGAGTGATCATCGGTGGTGCAGGAAGAGTCGGGATTGCCTTGGCGAAAGCCTTGGCCAACGAAAAGTACGACCTTGTCGTTGTGGACAACGATTCAAGGGCCGTTGCGAACGCACAATCGTTGGATTGCCTGGTGGTCAACGGAAACATCACGAACCGGGAGACGCTCATGGAGGCGGGCATTCAAAACGCCAGTGTTTTCATTGCCGCCACACCTTCCGACGAGACCAACCTCATCGCCTGTTCCATTGCAGAACACGCTCACGAGACCAAAGAAGGTGTTGACCGCCTCACGAGCATTTGCCGACTGCGAACCACCTCCTACGTGAACGAATACAAGGCAGGTCACCTTCACGAATGGGCCAAGGTTGACCACGTCGTTAACCCGCTTCACGGTGCCATTTTGAGGTTAAATGCCGGTCTTCGTTCCACGGAGCTCGAAGAGGTGATCCCGTTCGGTGAGGGGGCCTACATCATTGAATTCGACATCGGCGAGTCGGCCCTCAACATTGTCGGTCGCCCGCTTCGTGAAGTTCGCGAAGATTTCGTCCACGGCCTGCCCAACGTGGTTGGCGTCAAGCGAGACGGGGAACGAAGCTTCGTCCCCAACGACGACAGTGTGCTCCAAATCGGCGATCGAGTTGCTGTTTCGGTGATCGGCCTTGACAAATTTAACCCGGCCCTCATCACCTTCGGACACGAAATTTCGTACTTCCCCGAGCACCCTCGGGTCATCATCGTTGGTGCTTCTCCTATCGGAACAAAAATGGCCGAAGACTGGCTGAAGCACGGCGCCAACGTGACGGTGCTCGAACGAGAACTGCACCTTGCCAACAAATTGGCCGGGTCAAAAACCGGTGGCCATCTCAACATCGATGTGATTCATGGCGACCACCTCGACCGCTCCATCCTCGAAGAGATTTCCATCGACCAGTTCGATGTTGCCGTCAGTGCGCTGGAAGACGACCACGCCAACATTGCAGCCGTGCTGTTGATGTCGGATTTGGGGGTTCCGCACACCGGCCTGATGCTGTATGACGCCGATTTGGTGAAGGTCACCCAGCGAATGGGGATTTCCTTTGCCGTCGATCGGCACCGAGTCGCAGTCAACAACATCCTGTCGCACGTCCACCGCAGCCTCTCGGGTCACTACGCCTTGCTGGCGGAAGTTCCCAACGTGGTTGGAATCACGCTGAAGATCACAGAAAAGGCGAAATTTGCCGGAAAGAAGGTGGCTGAAGCCCAGTTCCCTGATTGGATGCGACCCGCCTTCATCAAGCGACGAAACCTTGCAGGCGAGTGGGAATCCATTGAACCGAGCCCCGACGAACTGCTGCTCGAAAACGACCGCATGGTCTTGTTTTGCTTGAAAGAGAAGGTCTCGGACGCTCAAAAACGGTTCAAGGTGTGATCATGCGCTCCGACGTGCTCAATCTCATTCTGGGCTGGACCTTGGTGGCCCTGCTCGTCCCACTGGGTGTCTGCGCGTTGATCACCGTTGCGCTCGATGGCTGGGTGCTCGCTGCTCAGGCCTTCGTACCCGCCATGCTCATCAGCGGTGGTTTGGGCGCCGTCATGCTGGGGCTGTTTACACGGACGGATTCAGCACAACGTCTCCGTGACTTGGAGGCCTTTGTGGGCGTCGGATTGGTTTGGCCCATCACCGTGTTCATCGGTTCGCTTCCCTATTGGTTTGGCGGGGTGTTTGTTGGGCCCTTTGTCGAGGATGCCCAGCTCATCGACATCATGCGTGGATTCGTGAACTCGTGGTTTGAGTCGATGTCCGGCTTCACGACCTCGGGCGCAACGGTTCTCTCTCATTCCATGAGCCCGAATTGTATTCCTGGGAGCACCCCCGACTGCATCAACGCACAGCCCCAGGGTCTCCTCCTCTGGCGCTCGTTAACGCAATGGCTCGGTGGCATGGGGGTCGTGATGTTGGGCATGCTCGTGCTCTCGCGTATCATCGGCGGCGGCATGGCACTTGCTCGAGCAGAACTCACCGGCCCTTCCCTGTCTCGACTTCGCCCAAAGTTGCGGCAGACCGCCATGGCGCTGTGGGGCCTCTACCTTCTCTTGACCGTCGTTGAAATGCTGGCGCTGAAGTTCATTGGGGGCATGAGCGTGTTCGATGCCGTCAATCATGCGTTCACCACGATGCCCAGCGGTGGTTTCTCAACCCGAGATGCCAGCATTGCTCATTACGATTCAGCGGTGATTGAAATCATCATCATCGTCTTCATGTTCCTCGCAGGCGTGAATTTCACACTGATGTGGTTGATGGGGACGGGCGATTTCAAAGCCGCCATCAAGGACGAGGAATTCCGCACCTACCTCGTGTACATCGGAACGGCCGTGCTCATCATCACCCTCTCCTTGGTGCTTATCGGTATCTCCCTCGGCCATGCGCTGTTGGATACCGTGTTTCACGTTCTTTCCATCGGTACGTCGACGGGGTATGCATCTGCTGACTATGCAGCATGGCCCGGTGTTGCACGCATCGTCCTGCTGTTGCTGATGATCGTCGGTGCATGCGCCGGCTCCACCAGCGGTGGTCTCAAGCTGATGCGAATTCGCATCGGCCTCAAGGTTGCCTTCCGTGAGTTGGCTCGCATTGCTCAGCCTCGAAAAATCCACATGATACGCATGAACGACGAAGTGGTCGAAGACAAGCAGGTGAGTCTGGTTGTCGGCATGCTGTTCATTTGGGTCATTTTGTTTGGCTTCTCCTGCATTGTGCTTGCCTTGATGATGCCAAATGCCTCCTTTGAGACCATTTTCTCCGTGGCAGCTTCGGGTCTCGGCAACACCGGCCCTGCCTTGGGTGCTTACGGACCAACCGAAACGTGGGCGAGCATGAACAGCGATTCCCTGCTCTTCACGTCGCTGTTGATGTGGTTTGGCCGTCTCGAATTGTTGACCGCCATCATCGTCCTCCACCCGCACAGCTGGCGTCGGGAGGAGAAGTCTGACGGTGAGCGACAGGGCATGGCGATGGTCAAGCGCATGCTCGATCGAGACGAAAACGAGGACTAGAACAGCGTCATTTGGCCTGGGCTCGGCCCCTCGTCCTCTTCTTCTGATTCGTTTGAGTGGACGGTTGCTTCCACGGTCGGCGGAGATGGGATGGCCGTGGCCTCCTGCTCCTCTCTTTTTTGCAAAATGAGAGCGTCCTTGTGTTCCTCTTGGGCAGCCTCGTACTCCTTGAGCAACGCTTTGGTTGAGCGTCGGGTTTTGGCCAAGCCAGCAAGGGAAACGTGCTCCTCCCCAGAAAGCCCGAGGTTGAGGGAGACATCAAACCGGCTCGAGTCGCCCAAGGGACTGTCATCATGTGAAAGCACGATCAACGGATGAAGAAATTCGTCCCTCGTGGTGGCCTTGTTGGTTCCAGCCAACTCTGCCAGTTTTTCCACGATGGAACCTCTTCCAAGCGGTGCCGTTCGCCGTAGGTAATGCGGGTAGGAAGGAAAAATTCTCCCTTCAAGGGGAACGGCATTGGCGGTTGAAGCAGCAAGGGCGGTCAAGTGTTGTGTCCAATACGTTGACCGGTGGGCGGTGTTCAGGAACCGGCCCATCATGGCGCGGTCGGCTTGTACGAGCGAGGATGAACCGCGTCGGATGCTCGGGTTGTGTGTGAACAAGGAGGCATTGTTCCAGTGAACCCAATTCAAAAAATCACCTGCGTCTTTGTCGATGGTGCGGATGAGGGTTGAAGCCGTTTCGCTGCTCCTCTCTCTATAGAGGCGGTCGAGACCAGGAAATATCTCGACCGTGACGTCACGTTGACTCGCTTCTGCGTGCTCGAACACCATGGTGGGTGTCAGTGCACCGCCGCCCAAACCCGTTGCCAACACTTGGAGGTCTCTCACCAGCGCACGAAGGTCACCGTGGTTGGTCGTGGCGAGGGCGTCGATGGCCGCCTCCTCGAAATCGATGCCCTCTTCGCGAAGAACGCGGCGTGCAATGCGGCGAAGTGCTTCATCGCTGGCTCGAACGAAGTTGATTTTGAGCAGGTGCCTGCTGAAGCGATCTCGCGTGCTCCGCCAAGAGGAGCTCTTCCCCCACAGCCCCATTTCCTCGTTGCAGGCAAGAATCACCGGTTGTTTGGTTTGGTCCAGCAACCGCAGGAGTTCTGCTTTCCCCCCCGAATCGCCCGACAGCGTCGAGCCTGGACGCTCGTCATCGTTGTCCATCGCCCGTTCAATGCGTTCCTGACTGACTTGCCGTAGCCCGCCCGAAAGGTGGTCGACCTCATCAAGCAAAATCAGTGTCCTTGAGGGCGGTGCATTCGGGTCGTGAAACAAGGATCGGTGCGTGGCACCGCTGGTGGCGGCCTTTCGGATGGCGGCAGCGTTTCTCGCATCGCTGGCGTTGAGTTCAATCACGTTCCAACCCATGTCTTCAGCGATGGCTCGGGCAACCGTGGTTTTCCCGACGCCCGGTGGGCCAATGAGCAGAACGGCTTTCTTCTTCGGCGTTCCGTTTTGCCACTCGTCAAGCCAGGCTCGAATTTTCCGGCGTTGCACTTCGTTGCCTTCGAGCAATTGTTCCGAGCGGGGACGATGCCGCTCCGTCCAATCGCTCGGTTGACCCATGCGAGTACATCCGCTGGAGGGTTCTTCAACCTTCACCACGCTGTCCAGGCGGCTGAGGTGATGCGAGGATGGCTCGTGCCTCAACAGAGGGAATCAATGGCAACGCGATGCTGTTCTCCCGTGTCTCGGTCTCGAACCGTTACCGTCCCGTCCTCGAGTGATTGATGGTCCACCGTGATGCAAACTGGAACGCCGATTTCGTCCGCTCGAGCGTAACGACGACCGATGGACCCACTGGCGTCGTACATGGAAACGATGCCTGCTGTTCTGCACAACGCTTGGTGCACGTTCCATGCGAGTTCCCCCATGCCGTCTTTTTCGAACAGCGGGAACACGGCGTAGTCGACCGGTGCAATGTTTGGGGAGAGGCGCATCAACGTGTACGGTTCACCGTTCTTTTCGGATTCAGCGTAGGCATGGTCGATGACGTGCCAGATGATTCGGTCGATGCCAAACGCCGGTTCAATGACGTGCGGAATGTACCATTCCCCCGTCTCCTTGATCGTCTTTTGATTGGGTTTGACGTGTTCCTCACCAACAACAACCGTCGATCCGTCTTCGAGGGTGATTTCGCAGGGGAATGCCGTGGATTTCGGCAGGGCCTCAACGGCAGTCTTCACCGCACCTGCAAGGGCCTTGAACGCTGGTCCAGCCGTTGCGCCGTTGATGGTCCAGGCATCGATTGTGATGGTTCGAGGTTCGTCGAATTCACGACGAGCACGCAACGTTTTGCCCGTTGCCTTTTCGTGGCTTTCGAGGTCGTAGCAACCCCGGTGAGCAATCCCGACGCACTCAATCCAACCGTAGCTGCCCTCGATTTCAGCGTCCCAGCAGTCAACGGCGTAATGCGCCATCTCGTCTTGTTCGTGCTGTCGGAAGCGCAAACGGTCGGGGTCAATGCCAACATCAACAAGAAAATCCCTGGTGATTCCCATGAACCGTGCGACCGTTGAATGGCGAATGAGTTGTTGCTCACACGCCTCACTGAGCGTCATTTGTATGGCTTCTCCTCCATCAGCGATCAGCTGCAATGGGCGTTCGTCCCACGGGGATAGATCATCGGTCAATGTCGCAGCAGGGTCGATGAAATACTCCAGTTCAGCCATGTTGAATTCCCGAAGGCGAATCATGCCCTGGCGTGGAGCAATTTCATTCCTGTAGCCCTTGCCGACCTGCATGGCACCGAAGGGCAACCGCTCCCGAAAGTGTCGGTGGAGGGCGTTAAACGAGGTGAACATGCCCTGTGCAG
>CAXGZM010000073.1:0-7864 GCA_964014165.1 uncultured euryarchaeote
GAGGGTAGAGGCTGTGGTCCCGCTCGTAGCCCTCAAGCAGGTAAGAGCGGGTGACGTGGGGTCGAGCAGGGTCAACCTTGGGCCGAACGACCCACGTGATGAGGAAATTCGTCAGCGGCATGATGATGCCGACAACGGTCAAGAAACCGATGGAAAGGTAGGCGCTTGGCACGGATTCAAGTCCCGACATTGGTTCACCCCCGGAGAACGCATACGCTCTCCGATTTTACCGACTTGAGGCCCCTCCATAAGCGTTGTCTGTCGCCTCGGTCCAAACGGGGGTGGAGCGGCCTCAAGAACTTAGGCGCAGCCCATCGTTTTCAGCAAGGCTGGTAGCGAGTTGCTGCGCTCATCTTCGGCGGCTCAAAACAGCGGCGATGAGCAGCACGACCAGCACAGCTCCTGCGACCTGAGCGACCATGGCATTGGACAGCCCGAGGACGCCTTGAGGGGCAACGCCCATGGCTGCAAATTCGATGTTCTGCCGGTCAAGCACGCCGGTCTCGGTTGGTTCGGCCGACACCGTGAACTTGTAGGTGTCATCCATCTCTGCGCCGTAGGGGGCACGGACGGTGACGTTCACGTAGAGCGTGTCTCCTTCGTCGACGGTGCAGAGCAGGTCGTTGTTTTCCGTGATGCAGCCCAAGTGATCGCTGTCGAGCACCACGGACCATCCACGGAGGTTTTCGGAGGCGAACACACGAATTTCACTCCGGATGTTGCCGGTGTTGACCACGCTGATCTCCTGGGTCACAGCGGGTTGGCCGTAGACGACATCGAGTTCCTGTCGGGCGCCTGCCTCAACAAACTCGATCTCATGGATGATGCTGACCTCGAGCGAAATCGTCACCAGACCGGACCGGTCAGCGGCGTTCGAGACGCTGGTGGCAAGGATTTCGAGAAGCCCGCCCTGCCCCGTTTGTGCGCCCGGATTCACGCTGATGGTGAGTTCGATGTACACCTCGAACGGACGGACTTCGTGGCCTTCCATGAGGTCGTTGTTGAACATCAAGTTGTCCGCCTCGATTTTATCGGCACCAAGGAAGGGTTCCTGTGTTTCAGGGTCCATCGCAAACGACCCGTTGGCGAGGTCCCAGATGCCGTAGCCCTTGGGAACGAGAAGTTCCCCCGTCACCGGGAGGTTGTAGGCCACCATTGAACGGGTCGCAATGCCCTCCAAGCCGCCGAGCGTAAACACTGCGTCGTCCGTCCCATCGCCGGTGTTTCGGACCCACATGCCGATGGTTTCCTGTCCGCTGGGGGGCAGCACAACCGAGGCTGAAGTGGCGGTATCGGTGTTTTCGAGACGGAGGTCCATCGAGAAGTTTCGGTCGGACAGGACGGCGAGGAATTCGCCTTGGCGTTGGTTGTCTGGAATACCGTCGCCGTCCCGGTCTTGCGAGTTCGGGTCGTCCTTGTTGCGCACACGAACGGTGAGGCGGGTGTTTTCCAGTTCCTCTTCGCCGTCAATGCTGACGACGAGGTAGACGGTGGTGGTGGTTTGAGGATCAACATCAATTTCGGTGAGGGGCATGCCGTCCTCGTTCTCAAAAGAGGTGTCCCAGCGGGGGCTGGCCGTTTGCGATACCACGGACAGTCCAATGGTGTCCCGGACGTTGCCTTCGTTCACCAAGTCGATGGGGAAGCGGACTTCCGTGCCCGACCGGCCCGTTTGGTCCGTCGCCGGTGTTTCAATTTCCATGGCGTGAATGGCAGCCACGGTGACTCGGAGGGTCACCGTATCGTAGGCCGTACCTCCCGAGGAGGGAAGGACGCTGAAGATGAGTTCCACTTCTTCCGTTGCCAGTGCATTGGCTGGGACGCGAACGGTCACACCGACGCTGGCGGACTTTTCGTTGCCGTGGCGAGAGCCGACCGAAACCGACGAAGCGTCCAGTTGAACAGCCCAGCCGGTGGGAGCGATGGAGGAGGCAACACGGAGGTTGTCCTGGCCGTTCCCTTGGTTGGTGATGGTCAGCGTGGTGGATTTGTTGCTGCCTGGTTCAATGTTGGAGAGCACGGCGTTGGCAACGGAGATGCTGGCGCCTCTCGATTGGCCGACGATGATGCGAAGGTCAGCTTGGCACTTGATGGGCCCGTTGTTGCCGTCTTTTCCGACGATCTGAACGACGGTTTCTGATCCTGCGGTCACCGAATCGTCGGGTGAGACGATGAAGTCAAACGCTCGCTCGCCGTTGCCGCCGTCGTACGGCAGGAGTCCCGAGGAAGCGCCGTCGGCCTGTACCCAGGATGATTTGCTGCCGACCGGCGAGGCGTAGACCGTCCAGTCAGCGTTGCCGTCGTTGGCGTAGGTGGCGGTGATTTTCGTTTCGTCGTCCGGGTTCACGCTGACCGAGGTCTTGCTGAGCGCCACGGTGCATTTCTTCAGTTGCGGGACGGTCAGGTCGAAATCCTCGGTGTCCCTTGCTTCCTGAGACGGGTCGTTGGTCACCGTACCGGTGACTTCCCAGCAGTACTTGTCTGCCGTTGCACCTTCGGGAACCTCAACGGTCGCAAAAACGATTTCAGATTCTTCCTGGTCGACGTTGACGGAGGTTTCACTGAGCGTCACGGTGAAACCCGACCCGGATGCACAACCCGGCCCGTCCCCGTCGTTGACGGTGAGGCTGACGGTTTGGTTGGTTTGGCCCGTGTTCTCAACCTCGATGCGGTAGTCAATTTCCTCTTCTCCGTTCCAATCCTTGCTGCGGTCGGAATCGGTGATGATGAGATCGACACCGAACACAGCACTTCCCGAGCCGTCTCCGGCGGTGGTCGTGACCGTCACCGACTCTTGGGCGGGTGCGCCAGCCACGTCGGGCGGTGTCGCTTGCTCGTTGGCCGTTACGGTCACGGTGGTGTCGCAGGAGCCCTCGGCGGTCTGCGTCAGCGTGATGTTCATGGTCGCTTCCTCGTACGAGCCTGCATCGATGGGCCCGGGAATTTGGGTGATGCTGGAGGTGTAAGCGTTGCATTCCTGGGTGGCCTCTTCAGAGGTGGCCATGGAAACGGTGACGGGGTTGGAACCGGTGTTGCGGACACGAATGGTGTACTCGCCGGCCTCGCCCGGGTTGACCTCGAGAGCGGTTGGTATGGCCGTCACCAAAATAGAAGCGTCCCGGCCGTCGGCAGCGACCGCGGGCGCCGTGAGTGGAAGAAGAGCGCCGCACATCACGAGCACGAGCAGGATGGCCGTTCGGCGTGAAGCGGTCACTGCGCTTGCCGTAGGCATCATGAGATGCGCTCGGCGTTCTCCTATCAAAACCCTGTGCTCCCCTTGCTTCATGCAGCCCGGTTGGCTCAAACCCGAACGAAGGTTGAGGCGGGCGCGTCGCAGTTGACGCAGTTGGAGATTTCTTGCGCTTTGCAGCCGTTGAATCCGTCAGCGTGGTAGCGAGCACCGCACGATGGACATCCCATCACGGCCGTTGTGATCGGCTGACGGCAGGTCCAGCACATCGGAGGAGGGGTGGACGAAGCGGTTTGTGGGGCGGCTGCGGCGACAGGGGCGACTGCGGGCACCGGTGCAGGTTGAGCGGCCCCCGGAGAAACGGAAGGAAGCGGGAGAGGAGTCACGCCCGGCATGGCTTTCACACTCGGGGCTTCGTCTCGGCCTCGGAGCATCTGCACACCCAAGACGGCGAAGGCTGCGAGAAGGATGGCACCCAGCAATGCAACGGCAAGCGACGTGTTCAATCCGCTCTCACCTGATGTCCCGACGGGCTCGCCGGTTGAAGAGACCGTGAACGCATACGTTGCGGAGGAGGAGGTGCTCTGTGTCAGTTCAAGGGAAATCGAGGCCTCGCCGGGTGAATCCGCACGCACGTCAAGTCGAACCAGCACGGACTCACCGACCTCAAGGTCAACGATGTCCGTGCCGTCAACGGAAGCGCTCCACGACGACGGTGCATTCACCGCCAGCTGGCGTTGAAGCGGCGTGTTGCCGGTGTTGGTAATTTCGAGCGTGATTTGACGCTCCTGACCGGTGGTGAACAACGGGATGGCCCCGATGTCCCAGTCAACCTGTTCGTTGGCGGCAACGAGGAGGCCCACGGTGGTGGATTGTTCGACGCCGGCATCGTTGAGCACCACGGTGAACGAGGGCTCCGACATGGGTGCCATGTCGCCGTCAATGACCAGGTTGCAAACCACGGGAGCAACCTCGCCCTTGCCCACCGGTTCAACGGGCGTGCAGTCGCCGAACAGGCCCGCATCCAAACGGAGGCTTGCGCTGGGGTTCCACACCGTGTCGGCCTCGTTTCCTAAGAGCCAGGTGAACTTGAGGTTCTCCCCCGACGGGTGCGTGCCTGAACCCTGGGGATTGGTGAACGTGGTACCGTCTTGGAGTTCCAGACTCACAAACGTGAGCGTTGGCTCGGCCAGGGCCTCAACGTTGAGCTCTCCCGTCCACGAGAAACGGCTCGATGCGTTGTCGAGATGAAGTTTGATGGTACCGGAACGGGCACTGCTCCCCGCTTCAAGGGTGTAAAGGAGGTTCTTGCTGGTGGCCCACGGCAGTTCAACCACGTCGAGGGTGGTTGTCACCGACCAACCGCTGGGAAGTTCAAAGGAGGGCGTCAGGTCGAGGTCAACGTTGCCCTTGTTTTCAAGCGAATAACGGAGTGTGATCGAGGAATCGGGGCGAAGTGTTCCAAGATTGGATTCGATGTTCACGAACACCTCTTCCACCGTCATCACCCGAATCGGGATGTCAAACACCTTGAGTTCTGCATTTTCGGTTTGGCTCACCGCCGTCAGTTTGACCACGCGTTCGGCGCCTGCTGCCGTCATGACTTGCGGCGGCGTGAACGTCAGCGCCACCGTTCGGAAAGCTTCGCTGTTGATCAGGCCCGTTGAGCCCGATGAAGCGCCGCCCTCGCTACCGAGGTTCGTAAAGCCGGCCTGCCAGCCGGAGGGTGCTTCAAGGAACAAATCGTAGCCGATCGGTGAATTCCCGTTGTTGTAAAACCGAACCGTGATGTTGGTCGGGTCGGAAGGGTGGACCGGAACGACCTGGTAGTCAAACGCCACGTCGGCATCGGGAAGGTCCGGGACGATCAGGTCCAGGTTCAGCGGATAATCCACTCCGTTGTCAACGTCCAACGCCAGGAGGTCGATCCGGTAGGTGCCCGGTGCAGGCGGGTCGGGATGAACGAGGGTGACGGTGATGGATTCGGTGGCTTGACCTTCCATGGAGAAATTTGATTCTGTGCTACCGATGTACCACGGCACGGTCTGACCCGATTCAACGTGCAGCACCTCACCGGTCTGCATGGAAGCGTTGGTGGGAATGAGGGCCGTGTTGGTCAACGAAACGTTCCACGAAGTGGTCGTGATGCTGCTCGATGTCAGCGTTTGAACCGGCGTAGCCGTTTGGAGTTTGACGCCGGGTGCCGTAACGTTCACCTGAACGTCAAGGCGGTTGTTGTCTTCACGGATTTCTTCCATGGTGTCGTCGGGGTCGATGATGAACGAGAGGGTGCTCGTGCCGGCGGCCTGAGGCGTCCAAGGCCACATGACCACTTTGCTCGAGCCGGCACCGAGTTCAATCGTGGTCCTGGACAGTTCGGTTCCGTCCACCTCAAACGCAATGGGGAAAGCATCGGCTTTGACGTTTCCAAAATTGAAGAAGGATGTCGTGAGTTGGACGGGATCGTCCACCTGCGGAATGGCCACGTCCATTTGGAAATCTTCGGGCACCACTTTCGGATCGGGGCGAAGGTCGTTCACACCGTGGCCAAGAACAGCAAGGGCGTAGGGTTGCGTCTTGCTCCCGCTGTGCTGGGTGTCTTTCACGTTCACCGTCCAGGTCCCCAGGGCGGCGTTGTCGAGGAGCACGACCTCGAGGTTGTTGACACTGTCCCGTGTCCCGCCCGTCGCTGACCGTCCGTTGGCGAAGTCGTTGCCGAGGTAGACCGTTCCGTCAGGCGCCGTGACCTCGAGATCAAGGTCATTCACGAGTTGCGCATTGGAGAACCTGGAACCGCGCTCGTCCGACCACGTCAACACGGCTTTGAACGTGCCCGATGCCTGTGAAACGTTGAACGCATACGACTTGCTGTTGCCCGTACCGGACATCACTGAACGGTCGTCCACCCAAATGCCTTGACCGCCGGGAGGAGCCAAACTGTTGCGCAAGTTGACTCGACCCCAGCCTTCGTTATCGTTCGGGATGTCTCGAGAACCCATGTCCTGGGCGCCAAGGACGAGGAGCGCTTTGACCAAGGCACCCTGCGGCGAAGGACGCTGTGCGATTTCTTCGAGGTATTCACGGACCATGACCGCTGCACCGGCAGCGTTCGGCGTGGCCATCGAGGTGCCCGTGTATTCGAGGTAGTAGGTGCTGCTCCACGTCGCACTGCCGGTGTCCGTGGCTTCCTGCGCTTTGCACGAGCGAACGTACCCCCCGGGAGCGACCAGGTCGGGTTTGATCCGTCCGTCTTCGGTCGGCCCTCGAGATGAACCGCTCATCATCACGTCGGGAGCGTTGCTGTAGCGATTTTTGTGATTGCCCACCGAGATGACGTTCTTTGCGGTGGCGGGGGGCGAGACCGTGCCGGTGCCCGGCCCGTCGTTGCCCGCTGCGAAGAGGATGGTCAAGCCTTGAACGCCGTTGTAGTAGCGGTCGTAGTAGTTGGCTCGGTCGTCCACGTCCTCGGTTTCCGAGTTGTATTTTGCTTGCTGGCTGGCAGCGGATGAGCCCCATGAATTGGTGTGCGTTCGGGCTCCGGCGTTGTAGGCCGTGTTCAGCAGGTTGTTGAGCGATGGGGATTGGAAGTTGCCCGTGTTGTCGTTCTCCATCGCCTGGAAGTAAAGATCAGCGGCCTGTGCGACGCCGCCATAGCCGCCACGGAAACCGTCCCCCAGCACGGTGCAGGCCACGTGGGTACCGTGGCCTGAGTGCCGGTCAGCGGTCGAACCATCGCCGATGACGTCGTAATTCCCCACCACACGGGTTCCGAAATCACCGTGGTCTTCGTCAAGACCGGCGTCGGCCACGGCCACGGTCTGTCCCGAGCCGTCAAGGTCCGTGGTGAAGTAGGTCGTCATGGTGTTCGTGCCCATGTGACCGCGAGATTGGTCGTTGAACGCACTGAAGGCCGGGTCGGGCCGAAGCTGCATCACGGCAGGCTGACGAAGCAGGGCAGGCAGGTCGGTTGTGGCCAATGTTCCCTCGTAGCGGCCACTGTCCCACGCACGCGGGTCGTTCATGGCTTGACGGGCGACTTCACCGAGCTCTTGTTCGAGCAAGCCACTCGCGTCGTCGGCCAAGGAGATGAGCTCAACGGGACCGTCATCGTTTCGCCATCCGTCCAAACGGAGCAGGGTTTGCTGCAGGACGCCTTCTCCCTGATGCAGGAGGGTGATGTCGAGTAAATCGTTGTGCAAGAACATCGCCAGAGGCACGGCGTGACCGGTGGCAATACCGGGGTGTTGTTCGGCCTGCTGGAGCGCGTGCGGCGTGCCCTGAACCATCAGTCCGGAGGGGGAAACGAATTCACGGACCGCAAGGCCGGGTTGCCGGTCGAGTTCGTTTCGCACCTCTCGGAGGTGCATCTCGTTGGAAACGATCAGCATCAACACGTCAAATCGGGGCTCGAGCAAATCATCGGGCACCGGTCGGTCAAGGGTAAAACCGAGATGATCGAACACACCGATGGGCGTCCTCGCCTCCAGTGCACGATGCTCCGGCGTGAGGGTCTCGTGCATGACACCTTTGGCATCGTGGTACGCGTCTTCTCGTACCTCAAAGCGAACCCACTCGGGGTTGAAGGTCGAGACTTCATTGCTTTGGCTGGGCGGAAGCAAGAGCGAACTGGTGGTGGAAAACAGGAGGAGAACAACGAACACGCCTGCACTCAGG